>CAJVZI010000063.1 GCA_913020665.1 uncultured bacterium
TTTATATAATTTAACCAAGTTTCATCACTATTGCGTCTAAAGCCCCATTGTTCTAAATCAAAATCATAGAAATCTGTTCCAATAACACCAGCAATACCCACAAAATATTGAAGGAAGGGGATTGTTTTAGTGATAATCTCAGTTAGTGTGGTCCCGTTATGGGGAGTAGCAATTGTTGTTATGCTTTTAATTAAATTATCATGTTGATTCCCAAGCAATATTGATTCTTCTTTAGTTTTAGATTGCTCATCTGAAAAAAATTCATTACTCAATAGATATTGGAGCATCCTTGCTGTTTGCCCACCCATGCTATGTGATATAATATGTATTGGGTGGTTTGCATCCCATTCAGGATATAGCGCATCATATATTTTCCCAATTGGTTTTTGGTCTATATTATATTTATCTGCGTGGCCTTTTCCATAGTCAACTTGTCCGCCTTTTAGTTGATAATATGCTTCTATGGCTCGCTCCCAGTTGGATGAAACAGGCCCTAATGAAAGCTCTAAAACTTTATGACCATTATCTTCTAAGCTTTTAACAAAATCTTTTTTCCCTCCCCAATAATTGTAGTTTCCCATTTCACTTTTTCCCCAACCCATAAATCCATGGATTAATACAATTGGATAAGTGTTTTGTGCATTCAGTAATCCTAAAATAAAAAGATAACAACAAAATCGTGCGTTCATAAATATGTCCCAATCTCTAAACCTTGAATCAAAGCAGTTGTGCCATAAATATAAAAACCATAATGTAAAAATATAGATTTGTTTCTATAGCCGAAACCCATTCCCGTTGAACCTAGTATTGATTGAGTCATGCCTTTCTTAATATTATGTTCAACTTTCCTTGAAGATGAGCCAGCTCTAAGTTGTAAGTTTTTTCCAACATTAATATTACCTCCAATAAATATCTCTGATTTTTGGTTCTCGTTATAAGGGATAAAATCAAAGTATAAAGTTAAAGGGAGGTTAATAAGTTCTTTAGAAATGCTTAATAAAACTTGTGGAGATAAATCTATTTTAGGTCCTTTGAATTGTTCTCCAAGGTCATGAATTGAAATCCCGAGATTAGCTTTATACTTGTGTATCTTTAAGTGTGCACCCGTAGAGACAGTTGCAAGCATAATTCTACTATTATTGTATAAAGAAGAATAAAATTTTGATCTTACTCCCCAATATATTGGCAATAATAGCACTTGACTACTATAAGATGCACCCAACCATGAATCAGAAGAACTATATGTTCCTATTGGCTCTGCATAATCAGTATAGCCTTGAAATATACCGTAACTAATATAATTTATGGACATCGAAAGGTTGCCATCCAAAAATGGGAATTGTGCGCCTGCACTTTGACTAGTAATAGATGCCGGGTATTTAATTAATGATGCGGAAAAAGATTTTTCTGATTGAGATGATGGGTTCATTTTTGATGATATTGGCGATGAATGTAAATATCCAGCACCAGCCATACTTAATGGCACTGATGAAGTAAAAATGTGTAATGCTGGATATCCTGTTTTAGCAATTAAAAAACCCGACAAGGAAACCATTATAATTATATAATTTAAAAAATTTATCATTTTATTAAATAAGACTTAATGGGTCTATATGTATGTTGACACGATTTCCTCCAACTTTGAATCGTTTATTGATATCATTGAAATTCAATTTAAGAAATTGGTGTAATCTTTTACCATTGGGATCTAAAGTTTTAATGGATTTGAATACAATATGAAAACGAAATTGGTTTCTCAATTTTTCTATATAACACGGTGCAGGGCCTAATATTTCAAGGCCATTATACTCACCCTTTATCTTATGGTGTAATTCCTTTGACAGGTTGTATGCTTTATCTTGATTGGTGCCGGATATTTCAATTTTACTTAGCCAACTAAATGGGGGATAGTTCAACTCTTCCCTTTCTTTTAATGCAATTTTATAATATTCCATCATATTAAGTGTAGACGCTTTCTTAATTACTGGGTTTTCAGGCGAAAAAGTTTGTATAACCACTTCGCCTTGTTTATCTCTTCGACCTGAACGTCCAGAAGCCTGATATATAAGCTGAAATATTCTTTCCCCAACTCTGAAGTCTGGTAAATGCAAACCTAAATCAGCATTAATAATACCAACTAAGGTTGCATTGGGAAAATCTAATCCTTTTGCTATCATTTGAGTACCTAAAAGAATATCAATCTTTCCTTTATTGAAAGATTTTAGAATAGATGTCAATTGTTCACCTTTTGATGATGTGTCTATGTCCAATCTTCCAATAGATGCACTTGGGTATGTTTTTTTCATTAAAGATTCCACTTTTTGAGTTCCCGTTCCAGAGTACAATAAATGAGAACTGCCGCAATCATAACATACTTTATTTTCTTTGGTTTCAGTGTGACCACAAAAGTGACACATTATATTATTGGTTTTCAAATGAAAACTAGTAGTAACATTGCAATAAGGGCATTTGCTAATTGCACCACAATCTTTACATCGTATTACTGGAGAAAAACCGCGACGATTTTGTAATAATATAACTTGTTCCTTATTTGTTAATCTTTCTTCAATCTTATCCTGTAATAATCCTGAAATAACCTGGTCATACTTTCCAGACTCTTCTTGATTCTGCAACATGTCAACGAGGTGAACAATTGGGTATGTTGCCTTACCATATCGCTTTGGTAAATGTAGATAATGAATTTTTTTGGTTAAGTAATTATGATAGCTCTCTAAACTTGGGGTAGCACTAGAAAGTATTGCTACCGCTCCTTCATATTTTGCCCTGACCAGAGCAACATCCCTCGCATGATATCTCGGTGCTGGTGAATCTTGTCGAAAAGAAGCTTCTTGTTCTTCATCTATAACTATTAATCCTAATTTTTTTAAAGGTGCAAAGATTGCACTTCTTGCCCCAATCACAACTTGAAAAGAACCTTTGCAAATTTGGTTCCATGTCCATGCGCGCTGACTTTTAGAAAGCCTTGAATGCCATAAGGCTATTGAATTTCCAAACACTGATTTAAATCGGCCTGCTATTTGAGGAGTAAGGGATATTTCAGGAAGAAGAATTATGGCAGTACGTTTTAAAGAGAGACAATGACGAACAGCTGAAATATATATTTCAGTTTTACCACTACCTGTAACTCCATGAAGAAGAATTGGACTAAAATTATCTTTGTTTAAAGATTGTTTGATATTTTTTACAGCTTTTTCTTGATCTTCATTAAAAACAACTTTTTTATGCATTGGTTCAAATGAAAACCCTGAAGAGTCAGGTAAGGACATGCGTTCTTCTAGCTTAACAAATCCCTGCCTTTCCAAAGATCTACAAGCTTGTAATGGATTAGATACAAATTCTTTTAGAGATGACACCTTAATTGGGTAGTTTGAAGACTGGATTATATTATAAATCTCAAATTGTTTAGGGGCTCTTTTTTCAAGAGAAAGATAAAGATCGCCCTTAACAAATGAAGAGCTCTCAACGTACCAACGCTTAGCAGGCTTATAACGCGTAGATAAATTTTTTGGGAAAACTATTTTTGCGACTTGGCCTATTGGGGTCATATAATAATTACTCATCCAACATATTAATTTCCATAGTTCTGGAGTAACAACAGGAATATCATCTACAAGCGAATGTATAGACTTGGTCTTCCCAGAATAAGAGGTTGTGCTCTTTATACCTAGAACCATTCCCTGGCAATTTCTTTTGCCAAAAGGGGCTAAGACCCTAGAACCAAGTTGAATTTCATTTTTTAATTCTTTTGGTATTACATAAGTAAAGGATTGAAAATTTGATATAGGGAAAGCTACTTCAGCAAACATAATAAAAGAGTTTAGATGCCAACATAAGCTGTGGCAATAAAAAACCCTATAAATATATAAAAAACTAAATTGTTATTTTAATAAACAAAAAAAACTATGATTTAATTACATAAATTTTTACATCACCTTCAAGATTTGAAGATACAGAAACTGGAACATGGTAAATTCCAAGAGCTTTAATTGGCTCGTCAAGTTTTATAGTATTTCGATCAACATCAATACCTTTTTCTTGAAGTGCTTTATGTATATCTAAAGTGGTAATAGAGCCAAACATTTTATCCTCTTCTCCAACTTGCGCTTCAATAGTTATTTCAGTTTTTGATAATTTTTTTAATAAATCTTCATTAGCTGCATCTTCTCGTTTTAAACGATTTTTAGCAACCATTTTTCTCTCTTCAGCAATCGCTAAATTTTTCTTTGATGCACGTAGTGCTATCCCTTCTGGTATAAGCTTATTCCTTGCAAACCCAGGTTTAACATCTACTAAATCACCAGCCTGTCCTAAACCATCGTAGTCTTTTAATAAAATAACATCCATAATATTGGCTCCTCTAATCAGTTCCTTTTTCTACGTAGGGCATTAATGCAATTGCGCGAGAGCGTTTTATAGCACGAACTAGCTTTCTATGCATTTTTGCACTTGTTCCCGTAACACGCCTTGGCATTATTTTTCCTTGATCATTTACAAAACGCCTAAGTAGTTTTACATCTTTGTAGTCGATATCATTAATCCCATTTTCTTTAAAATAACAAAATTTATTACGTTGTTGAAATGCCATTAGTCCTCCTCCGATACTGATTCTTGTTCTTCTTTTACAACTTCACTTTCCACTTGTATGCTATCACTGTCTGCTTTTGATTCATTTTCATTTTCACTAGCAGAGTCAGACTTCTTGTCACCTTCAACTTCAACATTTTCTGTATCTTGTTGCTGAATTTTTTCATTATCCTGTTCTGACTTTTCTTCTTCAATATGCACTGCAGGTTCTTCACTAAGAGCAACTGTCATATGACGTAACACAGAATTATTTAGTTTCATCCAGGTATCAAAATCAGGCATTTTACCTAAGTCTCCTCCTGCATACTGCAGTATGATAAATGAACCGTACTTTTGTCTTTGAATAGCATAGGCTAATCGTTTTTTGCCCCAAACCCTATGATTTATAATCTTTGATTTTGTTTTTGCTAATTCTTTACCAACATCATCCATTTCTTTTTCTAAGGATTTGTTTTCTATATTGGCATCAACAATATATAGTGTCTCATAAAATTTCATAATTACTCCTTATTTAACTGAATGACTTCAGCAATGGCGCTATAACCAAAGACACTACAGACATCAGTTTGATTAAAATATTCAGTGAAGGCCCAGAAGTATCTTTAAATGGATCTCCTACTGTATCACCAACGACTGATGCTTTATGTGCTTCTGATCCTTTCTTTAACACCTCTCCATCAATATTGATTCCTTCTTCTATCATCTTCTTTGCATTATCCCATGCACCCCCAGCATTTGATTGAAAAATAGCCATAAGAACTCCACTAACAGTAACTCCTGCTAATAATCCACCAAGAGTTTGAGGTCCAAAAGCGAATCCTACAACGACAGGGGTAATAACAGCCAATACTCCAGGTGCTACCATTTCTTTAATTGCAGATTGTGTGGAAATTTCAACACATCGTCCGTGTTCAGCTTTTGTTAATGCATCTTCATAAAGATTACGGTCATTCTCATCCCAATCATTTTCATTTTTCAAGTTCATTAATTCAAGTGCTTTTTTTAATTCTGGAATCTCTCTGAATTGACGTCTTACCTCTTCTATCATGGCCATCGCAGCTCTACCTACTGCGCCCATGGCCATTGAAGAAAACAAGAATGGTAGCATCCCTCCCACAAATAAACCAGCCATAACCCAAGGGTCTGCAATATCAATAGATTGGATATCAGTCTGAACCATAAAGGCCGCAAACAAAGCAAGGGCAGTTAATGCAGCAGAGCCAATAGCAAATCCTTTACCAATAGCTGCAGTTGTATTCCCGACTGCATCAAGTTTATCAGTACGATTACGAACTTCTTCTGGGAGTTCTGCCATCTCTGCTATTCCACCAGCATTATCAGAGATAGGGCCGTAGGCATCAACTGCTAATTGTATTCCAGTATTAGCTAACATACCTAAAGCAGCCATAGCAATTCCATAAAGACCTGCAAAGTGATACGCCCCAATTATAGCAGATGCAATTATTAAAATTGGTATTGCTGTAGATTGCATACCAACTCCTAAGCCTGCTATTATATTCGTTGCTGGACCAGTAAGTGATTGCTGAGCAATAGACCGTACAGGAGATGTGCCTGTACCTGTGTAGTGTTCTGTAATCATACCGATTCCAAGACCAGCCACTAAACCAATCACTGTTGCATAAAAAACACCCATATTACTAAAAGTTTCACCTCCTTGGGAAAAAACAGCAGGAAGAAAATTTTGAATTAAAAGATAAATAATAGCAACCATGATGAAAGCGCTGCCAAATTCACCTCTATTAAGAGCAGTTTGAGGGTCTCCACCTTCTTTAACAGACACCATAAAAGTTCCAACAATCGATACAATAATTCCTGATGCAGCAATCAAAAGAGGTAGTAAGATAAAGTTAATATCAAACCCCCCAACTGCACCGGCAACAACAATACTAGAACCAAGGACCATAGAGCCTATTATAGATCCGACATAAGATTCGAATAAGTCAGCTCCCATACCAGCAACATCCCCTACATTGTCTCCCACATTATCAGCTATCGTGGCAGGATTAAGAGGGTGGTCTTCAGGTATCCCAGCTTCAACCTTCCCTACTAAATCAGCACCAACATCTGCGGCTTTTGTATATATACCTCCACCAACTCTAGCAAATAAGGCAATAGAAGATGCCCCAAGAGAAAAGCCAGATAATATGTTTAATACAGTGGTTATATTTGTGTGGTCTACATTATACAAGTTAGAGTAAAATAAAAAAAGACCTCCCAACCCTAAAACTCCAAGGCCAACGACGCTTAGCCCCATCACAGAACCGCCACTAAATGCTACGTTAAGCGCTTTTGCTAATCCTTCCCTAGCCGCATTTGTGGTTCGATTATTAGCTTTAGTTGCTACCTTCATTCCAAGAAAACCTGCGAGGCCCGATGTAAGCGCACCTACCAAGAAAGAAAGAGAAATCAGTATACTCGAATCTTCACGATTACTATTCGCTATGCCCAAAAGAATTGCTACTGCTATAACAAACACAGTTAGCACACGATACTCCGCTTTCAAAAATGCCATAGCTCCTTCTGCTATGCTAGAACCTATTACTTTCATTTTTTCCGTCCCTTGGTCTTGCGCCTCTATCCATTGGGTCTTCCAAACGGAAAAAAGAAGCGCTAGCACCCCAGCGGCTAAAACAAATATCATATTATAGTCCATAGACTACTTATCTCCTTATACTTGTGAATTATAATGATTCATAGTTTGATCTAAACCTTTGACCAATAGATTATCTATTGCATCTGCACAGCGGTTTACCATCAATTCTGCATTTGGATGATCATCTATTTGAAATGGTTTCAAAACATATTTTTCTGAGGGACGCATATTTACATCTGTCCCAATGCCTAATCTAAACCTTGGAAATTGATTTGATTGCAATTGATAGATAATATTCTCTAATCCTTTATGACAGCCATCGCCACCTTTTGGGCGGATACGAATAGTGCCTAGTGGCAAATCTATATCATCTACAATGATATGAATATCGGAGGGATTTAAGCCCCAATGGTTAAGAACACCTACAACAGCATTCCCACTTCGATTCATCCCTGTCGTTGGTTTCACTAACAAAACTTGATCTCTTTTAAATTTTGCATATATATATTCACCTACGCCTGGAATGAATGATAGTTTATGCCTACGCGCCACTTCATCTACAACCCAAAACCCTGCATTGTGTTTTGTATTAACATATGCATCACCTACATTCCCTAAGCCTACAAAGGCTATCATGATTCTCCTGATTTCTCATCTTCGTCATCTGATGATTCACCTTTTTCATCCGACCCCGTATCGTCTTTACCACCTTCTTCACCTTCTTCACCTTCAATCCCTTCTTCATCTAATTCTTCTTCAACAACTGGCTCTTCTTCAGCTGCTGGCGGTGTAATTGATACAATATTTAAGGAGGCATCAGAAACAATTTCAATATCCTCATTATCTATTTTCAAATCTGCTACACTCTTGGCTGCATTCAATTCAAGATCTTCAATATCTAATTCTATATTCTCAGGGACATCAGTTGGAAAACAACTGATTTCAATCTGATTCAATGACTGTGACATAACACCACCTTCTTTAACGCCAATTGCTTCACCCACTAAAACCAAAGGTACTGATATAGTCATTTTTTCAGATCTACGCAC
>CAJVZI010000064.1 GCA_913020665.1 uncultured bacterium
TCTTGCTATATTGAAACTCCTGAAAATGATGGGTACTATGGAACGAGAACTGAAAAGAGTTGGACAAGGGCAGACTAGATAAACTATATCATAGATTTCATGAGAAGAAACTTAGGCTTTTCTCATTATTTTAAGATTAAATAGTCAATTATTAATCTAAACTCTTCTTCAGTTTTATTCCCAATTAATATTCCGATTTCTTCTATTGATCTATTATTAAAATTGCTCATATTTAATTTACGCCCACGAAATTGTGGGCTCATTGACTTCAAGTCAATTTCTATTTCTTTCCATTTGCTTTCAGCATAGAAATTTTTCACATACACGTGTCTATCTCTATTTCTAGATTTTATTCTCAATTGATATAATTTATTATCTCCAAATACTCTAAGAACAATCTTATTATAATTTTTTAACTGTACTTTTTTTCTTAATCTTATAGATGTGAAGCCTCCATAGTTTTCTAGAGAAACAAATCCATAAAAGACACCATTTCCATTATCATCTATTCCTAATTTTCCTGAAGACAAGCCACCCATTACACCATCATTTATAATTCGCCAATCGCCAGAATATCTATCCTTTTTAAAATCGTAAATGACCTCAGCTTCAAGTTTTGGAATTAACAAAAAAAGAGAGTGTAAGTATATAAAAAACATTCTATACATAATTGAATCTACCCATCATATTGAAAGCAAAAAACCCCGCGAATGCGGGGTTTAATGTTCAATTTGGTTAAGATATTTACTTTAGTAACATCATCCTTTTAACTTGGAATGATTCCCCCACCTGAATCTTATAAAGGTAAATTCCTGAACTGACCGTTTCCCCAATACTATTGGTCGCATTCCAGACAGCATTGTTTCGTCCAGCCTTTTGAAAACCATCATAGATATCTTTTATCAGATTACCTTTAAGATCGTAAACTGTAATCTTTAGGTTAGAATCATTCACCAGATCGTATCTAATGGTGGTTGTAGGATTGAACGGGTTAGGATAATTCTGCTGCACATAGAAATCCGATGGGACTGAAGATGTAAGCTCATCTAATGATAAAGCTGATTCCGCCGCAGGTAGTTCAACTACATAACCGCTTGGTGTCGTTAGTACTAAAGTGAAAGCAGAATCAGTTTCTGAAGGACTTAAAAATCCAGATGCATAAACGACCCCACTGAGTCCACCATAGGTCGCTAGTGGAGCACTAAAAGAGGCCACAGATTCTGATGAGCCATGTCCAGTAATATCTAGTGTGTAATCTCCTACAGGAACTTGTAGATAACCTTGAAATTCTCCATAAGCTAGATTTTCTACTAGTAGGTTTCCATCAGCATAGATATCTACTGCCGGAGCATCTGTAACACCATGCATCACTTTCAGTGCAAAACTATTGTTATCTTCTGCTTCAGATTCAAGTCCGGATGCTAAGAGACCAAAAGGATGGTCCTCATCTCCTACAATTCCAGATGCCACTACAACATAAGAACCATCATTTTCTAGCTCGAATGGGAATGTCGCTATCACATCTGCACCTGTGGGGGCTATACCCACTTCTGTACTAATCGGTAGGTCGATTAAACCAGTGCTTGCACGATATGAAACGGCTTCAAGGGCCATCTCACCATCAACATAAATATCAACGGTCGGGTATGGTGAATTATGAATGATTTGAACTTTGGCTGATGTTAGCGCGGTCTCAGTTGCCGGTAACTCTACTACATAGCCAGAGGGAGTGGTTAGGACCAATGCGAATGAAGGTTGTCCATCTGATGGAGATAGAAAACCCGACGCATAGACAATACCACTTAAACCACCATAAGTAGAAAGGGGTGCGCTAAATGATGCGACTGATTCAAGGGAACCGTGCGCAGTTATATCCAGTGTGTAATCACCTACTGGTACCTGCAGGTATCCCTGAAAGCTTCCATAATCTAAATTTTCAACCAGAAGGTTTCCGTCTGCGTAGATGTCTACTGCAGGAGCATCCGTTACACCATGCATTACTTTTAGCGCAAAACTATTTTCATCTTCCGCTTCGGATTCTAGACCAGATGCAAGTAAGTCGAATGGATGATTTTCATCACCAACGATACCGGATGCTATCACTGCGTAGGAACCATTTTCTTCAAGCTGGAATGGAAACGTAGCGATCACATCTCCATCCGCTGGCGCAATTCCTACTTCGGTGTTGATCGGTAGGTCTAACAGCCCTGTACTTGCTCTGAATTCTACGTCCTCTAACGCTAGACTACCGTCTACATAGATATCAACCGTTGGAGACGGTGAATTGTGCACGACTTGAACTTGTGCTGTCTGCGCCGCAAGAAGTGCTGTAAATAAAATTAGCGATATTTTTTTCATTATTTTTCCTTTTTGTTTAGTTAAACCGCTCATAACGCTCACAATATAAAGCACAAAACCAGCTGTAACCAAATAGATTATTATATTTATTAGTATTTTATTGTTTGAATAGGATGGACCCTTAATCGGGCCTTCCAAGAGTACCTTAAAAGGTATTGATCAAAGATAGGATTATGAGCTTATATCTTAAAAATGGTCTTTCGTATAAGTCTAAAAATCAGCTTTAAGGTAGAAAGTAATAAGGTTTGTCGTATGAATGGATTACTTCTGAATGATACTGCTCTATTTAAAATTAATTTCAATTCAGTCCTATTTATCGCAATAAACTGGTAAATGTATTTGAATAGGTACGCAATAAATATGAATAAGAATAGATAAAGGTATATCATGTGGTTATTTTTCTCACTAAAAATAGTAATAATAAAAAAACTGCAGAAAAACTGATGATCGCAGAAACAATAAATAGTATTTGTTTTTTATTCATCGTGAAGTATAGCAGAGAGAAGATGGCTCAAAGAACCTACTCTTTACAATGGAGAGATGACTCTCCCCTCTGCTATTTTTTTGTCTTGGGATTATATATATGTTAAAATAAGAGAAAAGTTTCATTTCAACTTTTAAGCCAATTGGGTTAATTGGATGGTGCTGAATTTTGTATTTGGTTGACCACTGTTATATCGCCGCTTTCACCATCAATATCACAAACATACCAATATCGTCCCTGTCCTTCTGACGGTACTTGAATCGTCTCACCATCACAAGTTGGGCTATTATATATCTGAATAACCCCGCCAGATCCTTGTAGGCTCCCTGATGAAGAATATTGGTGTATATAATAGACATAATTACCACTAAAGGTTTGTTTGATAGTAATTGTCTCTGGACCAAATCCATTGGTATCATCTACATCTAAAGTAGCATAAGGTGCTGACGTAGCATTTCCACGATTTGCATAAGAAATGTGATGGGTCTGCCCTTCTATTTCAGGTGTTTTAAGATGTGAATCAAGATCTGAAGGCTGAGAACCCCAATTGAGAACCATTCTAATTTCACCTGGCTGAGGGAATGGACTTACTGAAAAGCTATATGTAAATAGACTGGATGAAAAATTATTGGGTATTTGGAAAGACCCATCAAATGGGCAAAATGAATCATTCACTGCACTGACCTGATATGTTCCACTTTGGATGGCAGTATATATATTATATTCACCTTCCTCATCTGTGATTGCGGTATTATTACCTATAGTTACTGTAATACCCGATACACTTTCTCCATTCACAGCATTTGTAACCACCCCTTGTATAACCCCACCCACAACACGAATCGTGATACTTGCAGCATCAGATGCGCCAACACCATCTCCTACCTTACAGGTAATATGATAATACCCACTCTTGCCAGGTGCGGTCCAGCGAGCAGTATCTCTATCAACAGATAACTCACCACTAGTTGATTCCCAATCATAAGAAAGTTTATCACCGTCACCATCTTGTGCTTCGCATGCAAGCACTACCACATCTCCAGAACGGGCAATGGAATCACTTGCCACCAGAGAAAGAAGCTCAACTGGATTATTCTCTATTTCACAACTGGATAAGATCAAAAATGTGATACAAACAGGTATAAAAGTTTGATAGAGTTTCATTCTACTGATATATCAATTGTGAAGATATCTATTCCGTTGTACTGGTCATTTACAGTGCATGAAATAGAATAATCACCTAGTAAATTAGGTGCTGTCCAAGTGGCTTTATTATCTTCATTCTCAGAAATTATTTCACCATATGCAGCAGACCAGCTAAAGCCCAAAATTTCTTCTTTTAATCTACTAGATTCATCATCATCACTAGCATTGCATATCAAATTAACTATCCCACCAGGGGCGACAGGATTTGGATCTGCGGTGATTGACTTAATAACTGGTTCATAGTTATGAATACAACCAGACATTAATAAGAAGACGATCAATATTACTCGAGTTTTCAATGTTTGTAAATGATCAGAGTTCATCTCAAAGACTACATAATTCAATATTTATTATTCCAATTATTATTTTCAAAAATAAAACTAAATGATTCAAAACGCATCATTAATCTTCATTTAGTATTCCACGGTGTCTTTAAATGCTAAGGACCAAAGCAAGAATTGCAAATATATCATTGATGTCGACTGTATTATCATTATTAAGATCTGATAGAAAATTATAATTAGTATTAAGAAATATCTCATCTGATAGGAGCAGGATATCGCCTATATCTATTGAACCATTATAGTCGATATCTCCAATATGGTAGACCAATGAGAAATCGTTAAAGAAGTTCCAAACAAGTTCACTGGCATTAATATCCATATTGCCCCAAACACCAGGCCAATCGTGACCACCATTAATAACCTTATACAGCCATACTTCATTGTTATTGCTTAAGCTCTGATAGTTTTCAGAAACCACATAACTCCCATCTGATGTGTTTATATCAGCAAGCGTATCTAATACTGTAATTGTACAATTATTCACCTCACTCCAAAACTGAATTGCTGTATCTACGCCAATATATGGTCCCCAACCATCTTCATCTTCCAGGTCACCATCCCACCATGATATATTATCATTGGTACCATGTATCTCTAAAATTGGCATTGGATTTTCTGGGTCGCATGAATCATATATCCATTCCATCATAATGCCGGCTACCGGACCTACTGCTCTGAAAGTTGTTGAAGCATCACATGCAAGAAGGTAGCTTATATCACCTCCATTTGACATTCCGGTGCTGAAAGTATTGATATGGCTAAGGTCATAATGAGACTGTAAATATGAGGCCAATGAAATTGCAAAACCAACATCATCCACAGTCTCATTCCAATGAAATGAATACCCTACATTAAAGAATGTATTACCATAATTATCTGTCAAACCTTGTGGGTAACATACTGCAAACCCATTTTCATCAGCGATTGCATTAAAACCTGAATAATCCATGATTCCTGCTGCTGAACCAGTATAACCATGGAATACAAAAACAAGTGGAGCTTCAGGTTGTATTGACTCAGGAAGATATAAATAGTATTCACGCTCAAATCCACCGTAGGAATATTGATGTAATTCAGGCTGTGCCCAAGTATTACAAAAAATTATTAGGAAAATTATAATGAAACGATGCACGTATAAATCTAGTCTAATTTTAGTAGATCTTTTTGAATTATTATCTGTAACCTATAAACGATTGAAAGATAAATTTAGAGGCACGTTATCAATTTAACCCATTCTTTGAAAAACAGCTTTTTGATTTACAACTAAATGGACCAATAATGAATAAAACAAGATTGTTATTTATCATTCTATTTTTCAATTGTATCACACTAGCAAATGAAATAGAAAAAAATAAAATATTAAACATAATGGTTGACCATAATTATGAACTCACTGAAAAGGATTATGGAGCGATAGGCAATTTTTTCACTTTTCCTTTTACATTTAATGATCTAGACAAAACACTTGATGCTAAAAATGAGAAAGAATTAAAAAAAATATTTAAAAAATTACGTCGCGGACTTCCCAAAGATCATTCACATAGAGATTGGAAAAAAATGAACGTAAAACTTTTAAACAACAATATTGCTTTGGTTAATTCCATGTTCTCTAGATTCAATAAAAAAGGCGAGATCTATTTCACAGGTTCAGAATTATATATTTTTAGAAAAGGTGATAATTCTTGGAAAATCTCGTCAATCACTCCTTATAAACCATACAATTATTTTGAATTTGATTAAGCCCTTGATAAAAAATGAGAGCAGATGGTTTTCTGGTTACCATATGATATCTATTATTACAAATGCATAGATTTATCCCTCTTTTTTTCATATTTATTAGCTGTGCGGTACCTATTGATTATTTTGGTAATACAGTAGATATACACAAGGATAGGATATATTTGACAAAAATAAGAGAAGATAGATCAGATAAAGATAAGCTTCATTTGATCTTTGTAGAACAAAGAGGCGACCACACAAAAAAATCTGAACGTAAAAGACAAAAAACTTTAGAGCGTTATATTGATCTGATCATGAGCTATAATGGATATACAGAAAGCAACATACTTGATATGCACTCTAGAGGAGTGATCGAACCAAGGTTTTATGTTACAATACAATTCAATTAGATCATTTTACTAATATCATTTTTCTAGACTCTTTATGGTCTGTTGATATGAGTCTATAAATATAGATACCTGCTGAAGCCTGTTGTCCCACATCATTAATACCATTCCACTGAACTGACCAGTAACCCGCATTTTGTTTTCCATGAGCTAGGTTTTTCACAACCCTTCCTGACATATCATATATGGTTATATCAACATTTGATTCGTTTTTAAGATGATAGCCAATTACTGTTATGGGATTAAATGGATTAGGATAGTTCTGATCTAAAGAATTAGAAACTGGTAATACATTATGATCAATATTCAAAGATGATAGATAGTCAGATGGATATTTCTGTGCACGAGCTATCATTTGCCCATCATCAAGCTGATATTCCCATAAAAATGTATCATCATTGATCTCAAAAATTCTTGCTTCTGTGGAAACAGTGATCAGAGTATTACCGTTAGGAAGTCTATAGACACCTGACTGAATAAAAGAAAAATAATCATTTGTAAATATCCATATTGGTTCACTGGGATCAAAAGTTCCATAATCATTGAGATCATACATTTCATTGTTGTTAGGAGTGACAAGCTCATATACTGCAGATTGCCAATCATTTACTGGCAATGATTCCCAACCTCCATAAAAATTATTAAATAGTATGAGATTTCCTTCTCCCGGGTATCCATCCGGTATCCAGTTCACACCATGCTGAGCATCCAACTGCTGATCATCATCTGTCCCACGCCCATACACCTGTGGATTACCCCAACGATATAATAGGTCCCCTCCCATATGAGAGTTTCCACCTTCATGTGTAGCAGCTTCTTCTGTGGTGGTACTATGATCGATGATATAGATCTCACTATTATACCGACTGGATAATACGATCTGGTCTAATCCTTCATTATAGTCTATTGCATTAAAGTGTATCCAGTCTCCTTGAGGACCGCACATACCATCAAAGTCCCCTACTACACCATAATTGATATCCATTAGCTCAGGGTGTTCAGATATCACTCCATAATTAGGTAGATCAGGGTCCACATCCTGTACTACATGATCCCATAAGTGCCACTCCCAGACAATATTGATATCATCAGTACCAATCATCTCTATCTCAAAGATGGCCTCACTCCACATCTGGTTTAAGGGGTTTTGTACCTCTACTCTACCCATCTCTGACCAGCCCCTTCCTTCCCCACCATAGAACTCAGTATCTGCTCCTTGTATAGCCGTATGCCTTTCCCAGAGTAATACGAGTATATTACCATTTGGCATGGGCTGTATATCATGGTGGTGCTGGTAACTATCATTAGAGAACTCATAATTCCATAGTACATCGCCATTCCAATTATAGAGAGCTATCCCTCCTCCTACTCCACCATTACACATAGAGGGGCTCTCTACTCTGTAAGGATATATCAAGGTACTATCCTTCAAAAGATAGGGCATACTGGCAGGTCCTCTATCATGGGTCCAGGAATGAAGGATGTTCTCATCATTATCTATGAGTCTGGTATAGTGATCATCCTCAGCAGGATCATCACTATAAGCTGAGAACAACGTCATACCATCATAAACATCAGAAAAAAGAAAAGAGAAAATAAAGGTAATGAATATCGTGTTTCTAATGGCTATCGA
>CAJVZI010000065.1 GCA_913020665.1 uncultured bacterium
AAAGTGTTCAAGCCAAATTCTTGGTGCCTATGGCAATCTCTTTAGCCTTTGGAGTTTTATTTGCAACTTTGATAACACTAATACTAGTTCCTACAAGTTATATGGTAATCGAAGATATCAAAGGAGTTTTCTATAAATATTTTAAGAAAAACGCCTAAAACGCTCATAAGTGTTTGACATGATATTCAAAAAAACTCTAATATTAACAGTAACAATTAACAATTAATTAATAAAAGCGATAGATAATATGAAAGTTGCATTATTTGGAGGTACTGGGTTTGTTGGATCCTATATAATTGATCAACTAATAGACTCTGGGCATAAACCACGTTTATTAGTCAGGGATGGTTCTGATAGAAAAGTTCAGTCACCAGACGGCTGTGAAATTTTTTATGGTGATATCTCTGACGATGAATCAATCAAGAAAGTAATCGATAGCTCAGATGCAGTTATATATAGTATAGGCCTAATTCGGGAATTCAAATCCAAGGGAATAACCTTTGAAAATACGCAGTTTGAGGGTGTAGTAAAATGTATAGAGGCAGCGCTAGAGCTCAACGTAAAAAGGTTTATTTTAATGAGTGCAAATGGTGTCTGTCCAGATGGCACCAATTACTTCAAAACAAAATGGATGGCAGAACAGTATCTAAAAAATACTGATTTGGACTGGACAATTTTTAGACCTACTGCCATTTTTGGTGATCCAAGAGGCCATGGAAGGCCTGAGTTTTGTTCGCAATTAAATAGAGATATGATAAGCTTACCGATACCTGCTCCATTATTTCATGAAGGTCTGAATCCCTTGGGTGCTGGGAATTTTCAAATGTCAATGATTCATATTGAGGATGTAGCGAGTATATTTGTTAAATCATTAGAGGATAAGAAATTCATTAAAAAAATTATAGAATTGGGTGGTGAAAACATTACATGGCGTAACATAATTAAAACAATTAGCAAGGCAGCAGGGAAAAATAAATTTACAGTCCCTGCTCCTGTTTTTGCTGTGCAAGCTGTTGCATCTTTATTTGAAAGGTTTAGTTGGTTTCCGGTAACAAAAGATCAGCTAACTATGTTAGTCCAGGGTAACACCTGTGATAGCGACAGACTTTTTTCTGAAAATGATATTACGCCAATTGCATTCAGTTCAGAAAACTTATCTTATTTGAGAGAAAAAAAGGGTTGAAGCATATAGCTTGGCTTAGTTTTGTCATTATGTTTGCTGCTACCATAAATACTGTTTTTTCCGAAAAAATTACCCTCAATGAGGGTGATGCTGCACCTCAATTCACATTAGAAAATCAGGATGGTGTTTTTGAAGAGTTAACAGATTACATAGGGCAAAGGGTAGTAGTGTATTTCTTCCCAATGGCTGATACCCCTGGCTGAATTAAAGAGGCTTGCGGGTTCCGTAATATTTATAGTGAGTTTGAAAAAAATAATATTAGTGTAGTTGGTATAAGCTATGATAAGCCGAAATCACTTCGAAGCTTTAAAGATAAATTTAACCTCCCTTTTAGTTTTTTATCAGATAGGAATAAAACAGTTGCAAGAAGTTATGGAGCTAATGGAATATTCGTGCCTAAAAGAATGACATTTGTAATAAACTCTCAGGGAAAAATTGAAAAAATATACAAGAAAGTGAATATAAACACTCATGCCGAAAATATACTCAAAGATCTTATTTATTAAGTTTTCCCTATTTGTTTTGCTGCAAATTGATTTGTCCTACAGCCAAAATGTTGGATCTGTTTATGGATTTGTTACTGACTCATCGAGCGGCGAGGCACTTATAGGTGCCAATGTATTTATAAATGAGCTTGGTGTGGGAATGGCCACCGATTTTAATGGCTATTATGTTCTCCAGGATATAGGCCTAGGGATTTATGATGTCACGGTCTCTTATGTTGGGTATAAGATATTAACAAAGAAAATTGAAATTAGTTCTGGTGAGGCATTAAAACTTGATCTTGTTCTTGCTGAAGAATCTGTTGCGTTTGATGAGGTAGAGGTAACCGCAGAGAAGATTAAAAGAAAAAACAATATTCAACCAAGTATGGTCAATCTATCACCAAGAATGCTGAAAGCAGCCCCAGCCTTAGCTGAGCCCGATCTGTTTCGAACCATACAGGCCCTCCCTGGAGTACTAACTACTTCCGAATTTAGTACAGGTCTTGTTATCAGGGGTGGTAACACAGATCAGAACCTAATACTTCTTGATGGTGTCACAGTATATAACCCATCTCATCTTGGTGGCATATTCTCGAATTTTATTGTTGATGGTGTTAAAGAAGCTGAACTAATAAAAGGTGCCTACAATGCTGAGTATGGCGGTAGACTCTCAGCAGTTCTCAACATAATAAGCCGCGAGGGTAATAAGAAAAAAATTGAGGGGAAAGCAAACCTTTCACTACTCTCAGCTCAAGCTACGTTAGAGGGACCATTTTATAAGGGAGCGTGGGTCTTTTCTGGTAGGAGAACATATTTTGATAAAATTTTTCAGAATGTGCCAAGTATTCCTCCTTACTATTTCTATGATATTCAAAGTCACATATATTCCGATTTAACTCCAAAAGATAGATTGTCCCTGAGTTTTTACAATGGTGTGGATGATCTATTATTTGAAACTTTTGGGCTTTCAGGGAGGTGGGGCAATAACACACTAAGTGCGCAGTACAGAAGGGTTTTTTCCGAAAAATTGATTGGAAATTTTTTGTATGCGAATAGTTTATTTTTCACAGAGTTTGGATTAGGTGGCTCTGCTGGATTAAATAGTGATAATCAGATAGATGATGCAACAGTCGCAGCAAATTTTTCATGGTTTAAAACATCCAAAAGCACTGTCAAGTTTGGTGCGCAATTAAAAAACTTGGGTTTTCTCTATACAAATACATTTGGGGATTCACTACAATTCAAAATTGAGACCAAGCCAAAAGAATTTGCCAGTTATGCAAAATTAAAATATTCCCCATCTGAAAAATTCATACTCGAGCCAGGCATTAGGATAAATTTATATAATGTTTATAGTGATTCAATTTTCCCCGATTTACGTTTTGGTATGAAGTACTTACTCACTGATGATAGGTATATAAATTTTTCTTTGGGTAACTACCATCAATTTATTGCCACATTTCAGGATGACTACAATCCAACGATCTTGGATCAATGGATAGCTGTTGACAACACAGTCGCGCCGGCTAAATCATCTCAAATAGTTTTGGGGTATGAGGAATACATAAAAGATCTTTACAAATTGCAGGTAGAGGGATACTATAAAGATATCAAAAATTTATTCACTTTTGAAGAATCAAGAGCAACTACTGATGAGGCTGTTTCCGATTCTGCTTTGTCTGATATTGTGACCCCATCTAACGGCTACGCCTATGGATTAGAATTATTTGCTCAGAAAATGAGTGGAAGGCTCAGTGGTTGGTTGGCATATACTTTTTCAGTTTCAAGGAAATCCATGAATAGTATTTTTTATGATGAAAATGAAGAATATTACAATAGTTGGGATAGGACCCACTCGTTTAGTGCATTAGGAAACTATCAGATTAGTCAAAAGTGGGATATGAATTGGAAATTATCGCTACAATCTGGTCAGGCTTATACCCCGATCATTGGATATTATAATCAAATACTTCCTGGGAGTCCTGATGAGGTGTATAGAACAATTCCAGGCACAAGAAATTCGGCCAGATATTCCCCGTATAGCAGATTAGACCTTGGGTTCGTATATCACACCAAAGTATTGGGTTCAAAGATGGATATTTATGTTCAGATTATCAATGTTTTTAACAGGGAAAATATTTTTAGAAAATCATATAATGTAGGAAGCATCTATAATGGTATTGATGATGATAGGGATTGGGATGAGGATAAGCACGATGCAAATGGGAATGGCGAACCAGATGTTGGTGAGGTTAATGTGGATGAAGAAGATGAGGGAAGATTACAGGTAAATAACATAAGCCTCTTTCCAATCATCCCTACAATTGGGTTTAGTTGGGAGTTTTAAATGATAAACAAAATAAAAGTATCAGTCCAAATATTCATACTTTCATTTCTTGTTCAATCTTGTTCTTTTGATGATGATACAATCAGCTATGAAGAAAAACTTGTAGTATTTGCATCAATAGATGCAGGCTTTCCTGTTTTTGATACCGTGTTTGTATCCAGAACTGCTGACGTTAGTGAGTCTGTAGATGCCGCAGATCTATATATCGAAGATGCCAGCGTGAAGCTAATTAATATGTCAGATGGTTCAGAATTAAAATTTTATCCCCTTGGTAATGGAAGATACTATCCAGTTGATTTATCCATGCAAAACTTAGATTCTATCTCAAGACATTGGTTGGGTTACATAATTAACTCTGGAACTACTTATCGTTTAGTTGTCGCACATGAAGAAGATTCTGTTATAGCTCAAACTAATGTACCAGAAAAGATAGAAATAACATCAGCTAGTATGTCGGATTTTATCTGTCCTGATGAAACTACAGAGCCTGTCAGTATTATTGATGTGAATAACTTAGAGAATTTGACCTTTAACCAGATGCTTTCATTATACGACAATCCAGTAGAATACATTGATGCAAATAATATTAACGTAGACTCAGTAGAGTTTAAGATCGGGGACTGCTTTACAAAGAGTTTTGCTAGTGCTCCTATGTTTGGTGTTGATTACAATCAGAATGATTACAATACCATCCAAATAATTTCTAATGCATTAGAAGCGGGTGAAGTAGGTCTGGAGCCGTTTAATGATGAGAATCAAAATGGAATTTTTGATGATGGAGAGTTCTTTTCTGATAGGAATAGAAATGGATTAAGAGATAGCTGCTATGTTAACCTAATCTATAGTGATGAAAAAGGCCTCTTTGATAATGATAGTCTGGATTATAACCGGGTAGCTAATATTTGGAAAAATCCTCTGAAAAGAGGTCCAGCTGATGGAACTTGGCGCGAGAATAGTCCATATAGGAATAATCCATGGTTATGGAATGTAGACACTGCACCTTCTCCAATCATGTGGCTATATTTTGATTATTATGGATATTATATGATGACCTATAAATCAACTAGTGACTCATATTTCAATTATTTTAGAGGAGATCCTGTCGGTCAAAATATTTATCTTCTTCCAAATTCTAATTTTGAAGATGGGTTGGGAGTTTTTTATAGCTCTTCCTCAGCGTCTTTTGTTGTAAAGGTTACTGAGCCAATAGATTAAAATTAAATTTTTTGGAAAATTGTAGCCCGTAGGAGAATCGAACTCCTGTTGCCAGGATGAAAACCTGGAGTCCTAACCACTAGACGAACGGGCCAAAATCATTTAAAAGAACAACTTGCTAAGTGGCGAATTTATTTAAACAAATAAACGAGGCCAACAATTTTCATATTGCAAATTGCTTATTCACTTGCCTTATCTAGGATATCTAATAGCTGGCCATTTTGATGAAGTTCAATGGTGATGTCGGCACCACCAATTAGCTCACCCTTTACAAACAATTGTGGTATAGTTGGCCACCCTGAATGCTCGCTAAGTTTTATCCTGATGTTTGGATCTTCTAAAATATTTATATCTTTATATTCAATTCCATAATGATTTAGTACCTGCACCACTGAGTTTGAGAAACCACACATCGGCATATCCTTGGTCCCTTTCATATAAAGGATAATTGGGTTATCTTGAATATCATCTATAATTTGTTGTTTTAGGTCCATCTTCTTTCCTTTAATGGTTAATTATATATCAAAAATTAAGATAGTTTTTTTATAAAGCTAAAAATCAATAATTATATACAATCAATTTTTTTTATTTATCAAATAGATTGCGATAATGGATAAAGATCCACCCATAAGAGTTGTTAATCTAATCGGCTCATCTAATAGTATTTTTGAAAAAATTATGGCAGTTAAGGGCACAATAAAAATAAACGAACTTGCTTTAACAGCCCCAATTTTAGATGATGCGAAAAAATACATGGTGTTTGCAAAAGACATTACAATGATTGACAATGACAAAATATTTATCCAGAAATATCTGTCATAGTTAATTGTGATAGCGATGTCTGATAAATTGCAAAATAAAAAAGAAAAACCAGCCGCAACCACAAAACTCCAGAAACTATAGCTCAAAAAATGTATGTGATTTTTTGATTTTTGGGAGGACAGTGTCACTGAAACCCAAGAAAATGAGGCCAGTATATAAAAAAGACTACCTGATTTAATCATTAGGTTTAAGTCCATTTCCCAAAAACGGATTATAATGCTGCCACCGATAAAGCCAATTGCAAGGCCGATTAAATCTTTAAGTCTTACAGATTTATCTACAAAACAGAATACCACCGTAGAGGTTAGTATGGGGTTCAGTGTTGTGACGAGAACACCTCCGACTCCTGCCAGTCCCATATGTGTTGACCTAAAATAAAAGTAATTATAGGAGCAAAGTGATATAGCATTGATCAAAATAAATTGTAATCCACTTTTACTAACAGTAAACGGTATTCTATATTTTAATAGTATAGGAATTAGTGCAATAGATGCCAAAAAAAAACGCAAAAATATTTTGGCTGAAACATCTCCATAGGGGCCAAGAATTTTTGCGCCAGCCCATGAGTATCCCCACGTTATCATTGCCAAGACCATGATTATTGTAAATTTTAATTCTTCTTTGGCGATCACTTTTTGCCTATTAATTATCTGACAAGATACTAGGAAAAAATAATATGTTTCCTGTAAAATAGTTTATGACTACAAATACCCCGCGGATAAAACATGGTTGGTTTAGAGCAGTACTTTTTTTTATTTCGTTTTTTATTTTTGTCACATTTTTTGATCTAGCAGGAATAGCTATTGTCTCATTGCTTACTGAATATAGTTTTAAAGAGTATATCTCAGATACAGCACTCCTTATGGAAAATAAGATGATGCTCCTTATGATGGTTTGTCAATTAGCAGGGACTTTATTTACAGTGTGGCTTTTTCAGAAATATATTAACAGGGAGCCATTTTCATCTATCGGAATTGAATTTAGTGGATATAAAAACGATTTTATTTTTGGTCTTTTGATTGGTTCTGGGCTAATAGTAATGGGGTTTAGCATTCTTATCATTTTTAATTTCATATCAGTTTCCTCATTACAGTTCTCATTTATTGATCAGTTATTCTATCTATGTCTTTTTGCTGTTGTCTCGATTAATGAGGAGATTGCTATGAGAGGCTATATATTGCAGAATCTTTCTAGCTCATTTAATAAATACATAGCGCTGGCTTTGTCTTCCCTCGTTTTTATGATTATGCATATAGGTAATCCTAATATGAGTGCTATTCCACTTTTTAACCTTTTTCTTGCTGGATTGTTCTTAGGTATTTACTGTATCCATAGAAAAAATTTATGGTTTCCGATTGGGGCACATTTTACATGGAATTATTTTCAGGGACCTGTACTCGGTTTTGAAGTAAGTGGTAATGAGGTTAATAGTATATTCATTCAAAGTCTTGATGGAAGTGACTTAATTACAGGTGGTCAGTTTGGTTTTGAAGGGTCAATCATTCTTACTGTTTTTATGATTACAGGTATCATTTATTTAGATAGAAAATTTAGCTCTTCCTCTAAAAAACTTAATTAAACCTAAGTCCATCTTTTTTTGTGTCAATTCAATTGGGTAAATTTTATTATGTCTGACATTCTCACCAGTACTTTTATAAATAACTTTATCCTTATCTTTGTTGCGATTGATCCTTTTGCGCTGATTCCTATTTTTGCTGGAATAACTC
>CAJVZI010000066.1 GCA_913020665.1 uncultured bacterium
CGCTACCCTATATGTACTTACCTCGTTTCTGTTACTACCTATCCGTATACAGTTTGGTATGATCAATATATAGGTCTCAATGGAGACACTCTCCCGCTAGAGTATTATGTATATCCAGATCATTACGAATTAGTCTATGACAACTATTTATTGACAAAGGATATGATGGAGGTATTTGCAGAAAAATTTGGAGAATATCCATTTATGGGTGAAAAATATGGCCATGCTGAGTTTGGTCGAGGTGGAGGAATGGAGCATCAGACCATTACTAGTATGGGTGGTTATTCCCAATGGTTAATTGCACATGAATTAGGGCATCAATGGTGGGGTGACCTAATTACTTGCGCCAGTTTCCATCATATATGGCTTAATGAGGGTTTTGCTAGATTTTCAGAAGCGTTATGGGAAGAGGCTTATAATGGTGTTGAATCATATAAGAATTATTGGATAAATCACGCATATTATGGTGCAGGAACGGTTTATGTAGAAGAGCCCAACACTGCAAGCCAGATCTTTAATGGTAATCTTACTTACAATAAAGCAGGCTGGGTTGTCCATATGTTAAGAGGAGTAATGGGAGATAGTCTATTTTTTGAGACGCTAAAATCGTATGGTTCAAATGATTCTTTGGCATATGCAGCTGCAACTACCGAAGATTTTCAATTAGTATGTGAGGATGTCTCAGGATTAGACCTGGACGATTTTTTTCAACAGTGGATATACAATGATTATTATCCACGATATGCATTACACTGGGAGATGCAAGACACGGATGAATTGATCGTAAAGATAGAGCAAACACAAAACTGGCAATATTTTCATATGCCAATTGACCTTCAGATTGTTTTGCCCGATGATACATTACTTTTTAGAGTTGATAATGATGGGCAAAGTCAAGAATATAATCTTGGTATAATGGGTGGCCAACCATATGCAATATGGTTGGATCCAGAAAATTGGATCTTAAAAGAAGTAGAATATATGTCAATAAGTAGCCCATTGCCTGAGCAACCGCAGATCACCCTATTTCCAGCTTACCCAAATCCATTCAATCCTCAAACTTCAATTCGATATTTTGTACCAAGCCAGTTAGGTGAAATAGAACCGACTATCAAGATATTTGATATCCAGGGACGCTTAGTAGATCAATTAAACACATCATTTCCTGTCATTGGTTATAATCAAATAAATTGGAATGCAATTGGTCAAGGCTCAGGAATTTATTTTATTCAATTCACCGCAAATAATTTATACTACAGCCAAAAAGTAGAGCTCATAAAATAGATGGATAAGATCAGTATAATCGATCTGAAGATTCCAGCCAAGCATGGCGTATATGAATTTGAAAAAGATAAAGAAGGTTTATTTGAGTTAGATATTGAGATGTATACTGATCTAACCATGCCAGGCAACTCGGATCAATTAAATGAAACAGTAAATTATGATGAGGTCGTCAGGTTAGTCATTGATATTTTTAAAAGAAAAGATTATAATTTAATTGAAGCAGTTGGACAGAGTATCTGCAAAGAAATTTTAATAAAGTACCCTATAGAGAAAGTTATCTTACGTATAAGGAAGCCGCATGCACCAATTATGGCAAATCTAAAGACCGTAGAGGTTGAGCTCGTAAGAGAGAAATAATGAATACGGAAATAGTATATTTATCTTTAGGCTCAAATATAGGGGATCGAGAATCAAATCTAGCGCAAGCAACCATGGCGCTATCCATTAATTTTGAGATATCTGGTATCAAAAGTTCAGCATACTATGAATCAGAGCCTCTATATAAAAAAGATCAGCCGGATTTTTTAAACTCTGTTGTCAAATTTTCTACCACCTTAAAACCATTTGACGTATTAGATGTTGTACAAAAGGTAGAGAAAATGTTGGGAAGGCCAGAAAAAAGAGAAAAAAATCAACCTAGGATCATTGATATTGATATTCTTTTTCATGGAGATGCAGTTTTAGAGACGGAGGATCTATCAATTCCGCATCCTATGATCGCACTAAGAAAATTTATCTTAATACCATTTGCCGAAATAGAACCAGACTTTGAAATTCCACATTCTAATTTGACCATAAATGATCTAATTAATAATTGTCCAGACAGCTCTAGAGTTGTAAAGCACCATATGGATACGCAAGCTTGAAGAATTTATACTATATTGCAATTGAAGGCCCCATAGGCGTAGGTAAGACCAGTCTAGCGAATCTCATGTCAAAAGAGCTTGGAGCAAAGCTAGTTCTTGAAGAATTTGAAGAAAACCCATTTCTCCCTGACTTTTATAAAGACCCCGAACGTTATTCGTTCCAAACACAGCTTTTCTTTTTGCTTCAGCGATACCGTCAACAGCAAGACCTAAGACAAGTTGATATGTTTCAAAATCTATTGGTTACAGACTACATGTTTGTCAAGGATAGACTATTTGCTTCACTTAATCTAAATGAGAAAGAAATGGAGTTATATGATACCGTTGCAAATTTATTAGAGCGTAATATAATTAAGCCAGATCTTGTTATTTATCTACAAGCGGATACTGATACACTGATGAAAAATATTGAACACCGTGGACGCCAGATGGAATCTGATATCACCTATGATTACATAGATGCGTTAAGTCAAGTATATACAGAATATTTTTTCCGATACCAGGATACTCCCTTGGTCATTATTAATACTAATAATATTGATTTTGTTCACAATGAGAGTGATCTAAAAGAAGTGATACAATATATTAGGCAACCCATTTCAGGAACAAAATTCTTTAATCCCGTATCAGGTATTGAATGATCAAGTGGCTATTATTAGCAGCGCTGATATACTTTTTGTATCGATCTGCTGGACCTTTATTATCTATTTTTAAATTCAATCGCTCTATTAAAGAAAAAAAACGTAAAGCTGTTATTAGAAATAAAGTTTCAAAAATGGATATTAGAGATGCAGAGTTCGAGGATGACATAGAATGAAAGACATAAAAAAATTCTTCATTAATAAAAACATATTTGAAAATAGTATAGATTGGGGTCTTACTGCTCTACGCATTATTCCATCTTTTTATCTATTTTATTATCATGGATTAAGGAAGATAATGAATGGACCTAGGACATGGAATTGGCTTGGTGAAGCAGCAATGCCTCTGGTTGGTATTGATTTTGGTCATATGTTTTTTGGATTTTTAGCTGCATTAAGTGAAGGTGTCCTCACTTGGTTGGTTATTTTTGGGCTTTGGACAAGGGCTTCATCCATATTGATTATGATCACTATGTTTCTTGCAGGACTTTATCATTTAGTTGACGGTGAGCCTGGAGAACTAGCTTTTATTTATTTTACTATTTATCTAGTGATTATCATACTTGGCCCTGGTAAATATAGTCTGGATCATAAATTATATAATTAGGTCTGGATTATCCTCTAAAAATAAAACAGCTGAACTGAAAACCAGAAATCGCTACCTTTAGACCATGAAATTATTTCTGAGTTTTATTCTTTCAACCTTTCTGTATGCAGAATTCGGTCAAATTCACAATGGGTTTGGTATTGATATCGGCTCTAGTGGTTCGGGTATTTTTATTACAAGACAAGCTACACATGAATCAGAGAAATTCTCCTTGAATGGTGAATTGAGGTTCTATGATATTAAAGCTTCAGACGAAACGATCATATATAATTATTATAGTGGACAATATCAGTCTGTTGGTGGAAAAAGTCTAATGATGTTACCATTTTTATTTGGTGCTAATTATTATCCATTTGTAGGCCAAATAGAAAATAATTTTTCACCATTTATCACTGCTCGAGTTGGTGGTGTTCTCAGCATCGACGGCAAAGAGACTGGTACGTTTCGAGAAAGATGGCAATCACCAGATACACAAATCTCTCCTGGAGGATTTTTTGGTATTGGAATTGACTTTAAACTTGTAGGGCAATCCTCTGTATCAGTGATGGTTGGCCTAGAGGTCCTACCAATGAATAAAAAAATTGATGGGATGGATGATTATTCAGGAAGATTGATTCATATTTCATTTAATCGTCGTTCTAAGTAGTGTCTACTGGTAAAACATTTTATGTAGATCCAAAAAATGTTAATACCACATCTTTTATTCTAGATAAGGAAGAGTCCCATCACATAGCTCAGGTTTTACGCCTAGGGATAGGTTCTATTATTACTTTATTAGATGGCATTGGTTCAGCTTATCGTGCGAGAATAAACTCGGTCAATAATGGTGTTGTAAGTGGTATAATTGAAAAAAGATTAGAGTCATATGGTGAGAATAAAGTTAATATCAGAATTGCCCCAGCAATTATTAAACGAAATCGTTTCGAAAATCTCTTAGAAAAAGTAACGGAGCTAGGCTGTAAAGAGATACAACCTCTTCTAACAGAAAGAACTATAAAAAGAACAATAAATATTGAAAGATCTGAAAAGATCATTGTGTCTGCTTCAAAGCAATGTCAAAGGAGTAATTTCCCTATCATTTATAGACCCATTGATATTAGTTCTTGGTTAAATGGTTTAGAGGGACAATGTTTTGCTGGTATTCAACGAGCAAAACATCATTTATCTGAGTTAAAGATCGCAAAGGATCAGGTGATTAATGTTATGATCGGACCAGAAGGAGATTTTAGCGATAAAGAGCTTGACATTATGAAAAATAAAGGGGTCATGTTCTATTCTTTGGGAACTAGACGTCTCAGGACTGAGACAGCCGCACAATCTACACTTTCAATATTAAATGAATTAATGATCTAAGGACCTCTTATGGATAAATGTTTATTTTGTAATATTGTTTCTGGGGAGATACCTGCAGATACTGTATTCGAGAATGATAGTATAATTGCTTTTCGTGATATTAATCCACAGGCCCCTGTACATATTTTAATTATTCCCAAATTACATATATCAACACTGAATGATCTTAGAGAAGACCATGCAGAACTAATGGGAGAATTGATCTTGAAAGCTAAAGACCTTGCCAAAGATGAAGGTATAGCAGACGCAGGTTATCGTACCGGCTTTAATTGTAATAAAGCAGGTGGGCAGACAGTGTATCATATTCATTTACATCTTTTGGGAGGCAGGGATTTTAGTTGGCCCCCTGGTTAATCGATCAGAATGTTACTTGAAGATTTGAAAGTATTGAAGTTTACTTCCTAAGTTCTGCTGTGTTCAAACACCTTGCTATCTGTTTTTTATTCACTTCCTTTTCTTGGGCAGGTAACCCCCAAGCATTGATTGGTCAGAAAAATATATCTGATGTTGAGCATCATCATTTTTATCAACGTGTTGACGGATCAAATATTGCTTATGTGTATGGGCCTGATGGTGACCAAATTGTTTATGTGAATTTTAATTTTCGCGGTGCTTTAATATCAAAGACAACTTATCGATCTTCCAATAAGAAGAAAAATTTTATTTATAATGACGATTGCAAGAAACGTGAATGTCAACAATTCATTCATTAGTATCAATTTTTGTATATAAAACAATAAATTAATCGTAACCTTTGGTAGAATTCTCGTCATAGATCGAGTAAATTCTCCTACCGCATCCAAACCAGTTTTTGTGTATATATCTGAATTAAAAATGCATGGCTTCAAGTCCTTCGCCAATAAGGAAGTCATGAAACTAGGGCAAGGCATCACCACGGTCGTGGGACCCAATGGGTGTGGAAAAACTAATATTGTTGATGCAATTCGATGGGTACTAGGAGAACAAAAATATAGTATTCTCCGCAGTGGTAAAATGGAAGATGTAATATTTAATGGTGCGGACGGTACGAAACCGCTTGGAGTATGTGAAGTAGCCATGACCGTTCACAATAATTCTGGTAAACTTCCCATTGAATTCAATGACATTGAAATAGCGAGACGTGTTTATCGTAGTGGTGAATCAGAATATTATCTAAATAAAACCCAATGTAGACTAAAAGATATCATGGATCTTTTTGTTGATACTGGTATGGGAGCTGATGCGTACTCTGTTATTGAGCTCAAAATGATAGAGCAGATCCTATCTGAAACTGCAGATGACCGCCGTAAAATGTTTGAGGAGGCTGCCGGAATACATAAATACCGATCTCAAAGAAAATCAACTATAAGGAGATTTGAGATCACACATGCAGATCTTGAACGTATACAAGATATCATTGCTGAAGTTGAGCAAAAGGTACACCATTTAGAGCTTCAACTTAAAAGATTTAAACGGCATGCAACCCTTACAGAGACCTTACAAACAAGTGACAAGGAACTTGCTTATTTACAGGTACATCGACTTCAGTCAATAATTGCACCTTTAATATCTAGGATCGAAGAATACCGTCATATCCGTGAAACTAAGTCATCCGAATCATCCATCCATGAAAAAGAATTAGACCAACTACGTGAAACTTATAAATCACAGGAATCAGAGCTAAATGATCTACAAGTGACGATGGATGATATGAATGAAAAAAGAGAATCATTGAGAAATAAAATTTTAGTTTGCTCAGAGCAAAAGCGAGGTTCATTATTAACCATTGATAGGCTCGACAGAGAAAAGGCTAATAATTTTCAAAAGATAGAAAGTTTAAAACAACTTAAACTAGATTTTGATAAGGAAATCACAGAACTAGAACCCACAATTGATGAACAATTAAATAAATATAAATCACAAAAAGAAGATTATGTCAAATTAGAATTAGAATATAAACAAAATATTGATTTATTAGATAATGCTCAAAATGAGAGGTGGGAGTTAGAGCGAAAAATTTCTGAGAATCGCTCTCTTTATGAAAGAACTGAGTCTGCTTTAAATGATGCAAAACTTAAAATAAATGAGCTGAATGATCAAATACAATTAAAAAATAAACTTAAAAAAGATATTGAGTCACAACGTGATCATTTGAATAAAGAAAAGAAAAGATCTAATGAAGACCTTATAAAGACCGAGGATGCATTTAAAAAAATAAAAGAAGACCTGGAAGGTTTTAAAAATGACCATAATTCGATTATAGAAGAAAAACATTCTGTATCTGCATTGATCAATTCTCTGAAAAGGCAACGTGATTTTTACGCTGAGTTGGTAGAATCAAGAGAAGGATTTCCAGAAGGTACCCGATATGTACTAGAAAATTCGAAAAAGTTTCCTGGTATTCTTGGCACAGTAGCAGATATGTTCCAAGTTGATGAAAAATTTCGAGATGCTCTAGAATCTAGTCTAGGAGAACTATCTCACTGTTTGATAGCAAAAGATAAAGACTCAGCTAAGATGGCGTTACAGCAAGCAAATAAAGATCAAGCTGGCGATCTGACCATTATCCCATTAAAAGAGGCTTCATCCCTAAAAATATCCTTGGATGAATTACCAAGTAATTCAAGTATACAGGCTAGAGCGTCTGAACTTGTAAAAACTAGCAAACAACTTCAGCCTTTGGCAGATTATCTTTTAGGAGAAACCTTGGTGGTTGATGATCTTAGTTCCATTGTTGATTCTACTGATCTAGTTGGATGGAACCTGGTAGACATTGCAGGTGCATATTCAGGTCAAAACCTGATCATGAAGAATAGAAAGGTAACAGACGATAGGTATATTATTGGTCGACAAGAAAAATTAGAATTAATTACCTCAGAGATAGATACATTAAATAATAAAGAAGAACAA
>CAJVZI010000067.1 GCA_913020665.1 uncultured bacterium
TATCCCACTTATAGAAGCTGGTTTTAAATCCTCCAAAGAAATTACTGATCTGAAACCCCGTCATTGTCAGATCAAGATGACCGTCATTGGTATAATCCACCCATGATAAATGGCCACCAAAAACCGCTTGAATATTTTGGTTGAGGTCTTGTGAAAGTAGGCCATCTGAATTTTCAAAAAGGTTTGTGATACTACTTCCAGAGAATGTCACACCTGTAAGGGCCAGGTCAGGAATTCCATCTTCAGTGTAGTCAGCCCAACCAGCAGAAGAATAATATACTCCGGGCAATGATTGAGTAGAGGCAACCAGTCTTGCTATAAATAACGTGTCTTGTTGAGACCATTCTGATGTGTTACCAGATCCATCCACGGTCTGTACTGCCCAATAATAAGTACCATGTGGTATCTCATTGAATTCACGAATAAGTCTTCGTCCTACATTAGAGGAATTATACGGTACAGATGATGAAATAAGATCATTGCCACCTGAAGATGTTCCAATACGTATATTATATGATAGTCCTGCAGCGGCGTCTATATCATCTGATCCGGTACCCCAAGAAAATATCGCTCTTGTGCTAACAGCAAATGCAGTTAGTGCAGTAGGAGGTTCAGGATCCTGGTTGGTCCCTGAGCTTGTGTTTAGATATACGTGTGAAAAAGTACTGTCTGCATTCCCTATCTCTGTTGTTCCATTGGTCACAAGATCAGGTATGCCATCCTGATCCACATCTACAAATCTTGCAGCGCGCGCACCATCAAGCACCGCTACTTCATTGAATGTTCCATCGCCATTATTAATATAGACCCTTCCAGATAAAGAATGGACCCTTCCAGAATAGATGCTCACTTGATCAGCGCCTGAGATAACGATGTCTTGGAGTCCATCTAGATTAAGATCGATCGCATCTATCGTACCGTAAGCAACTGCAAAATCGATCTGGCTAGAAGCGAGAGAAAATGTGCCAAGTGGCTCATTTTCAAGAATATAGGTTACAAGGTCTCCTTCGATCTTATTCCAACCAGACATAATAAGATCCAGGTCACCATCTGCATCAAGATCCGCAAAGTGAAATGCACCTGCCTTGATCCCATTGATCGCGTCTGCTGTCGTTACTTCCGTTAAACGACCTATTGGATCATTTTGATAGAGCCTTGAAACGGATGAGTTTGGGTTTGCAGTTCGACCCCCAATGATAAGGTCAGGATCTCCATCATTATCATAATCACCCCAGGCACTACTACCAGTGAATAAAGATGGAAATATAGTAGTGGGGTCCTCGTCTAGATCATTACCAGTATTAATAAATAGTTCATTAAGGATATTATCAGAGTATTCATTCACGCCCATTAGAAAAAGGTCTGGACGTCCATCCATGTTCACGTCTCCCCATTTTCCATCACTATATGTCACAGACATATTCTGAAGCCAAGAGGATTCACTGAAGTAACCGGATGATGAGTTGAATAGCAATTTTGATCTTGCTGAACCATTGATATATAGATCGATACTTCCATCAAGGTTCACATCTGATAGGGTCATATTTCCAAGACCACCTAAATACTCAGCTATGGTGTCTGGATAGGTGATAAAGTTTGTTTGATAGCCTTGGGATAATGTACCATTACTACTGCCAAGCCTTATATCAATATATAATCCAGACCTGGTTGAATCATAGCCAGAGACAATGATGTCAGTATATCCATCATTATTTACATCTGCTAGTTCAATGGAGTTGGATAGGGTCTGTGGAAGAGAATTAGAAAGGGACGAATCGATCACAAAGGGATCTTGGGCAAACAAATAGGAGAGAGTAGCCCAAATTGATAAGGTACACAGGGAATGTTTTTGCCACTTCATATAGGGCTGTTATTCTATTTACTTGTTAGTGTCCAAACACCATCCCAATCATCGCCAGGAGGGTTTGATAGGTAGTGTTCGCATCTCGGTATATAGATTCGGCTAGGGTTGGTCTTTCTTCCAGGGAACATATCCTCAAGAGCATCTGATGCTTTAAAGGCTTCTATAGCTTTTTCCCAGTCTTGACTCTTATATAGATCCAAGGCCTCATGATATGCGGGTAGGATCTTTTTATATTTTTCTGGTTCTTGGCCTACCTCCGAGATCAATTCCCATACCTTTACGGGTTCATTCTTACCCATGACCCTTACATTATCAAGGTCTCGAACAACCACCTTATCCTTTACTGGCTGGTAGGTGCTATCTGCGATCTGTATATAGATACCATACTGTTTTGCTGATGATTCCAAGCGCGCAGCTGTATTCACATTGTCACCCATCATAGTATAATTCATACGAGCCTCGGAACCCATGTTCCCAGTTACCATCTGCCCTGAACTAATACCTATCCGGTTTTGCATATGGTGTACGATCTCAGGCCAGCGATCGCCTTCTTCCTGCCAGCCTTGGCGTAATATCTCCAAATTATCCTGCATTTTGATGGCCGTCCTACAGGCCCAGAGTTCATGGTCATCTACTTCTATAGGCGCGCCATAGAAAGCCACGATCGCATCGCCGATATATTTGTCAAGAGTACCATTGTTCTCTAGTAGTACATCGGTCATGTCTGTAAGATATTGGTTCAAGAGTAGTACAAGCTCGCTGGCAGTTAATTGTTCGGAAAATGCTGAGAAACTTTGTATATCAGTAAAGAATGCAGTGTGGTATCCTTCTTCTCCACCAAGCGAAGGCTCTTCACCACTTTCATACATTTGATCGATCAGTTCAGGCGAGACATATGTGCCGAAAGATTCTTTAAGGAAATTCTTATTCTTTTCCTCTTGTATATAATTATAAACAGTAATGCCTAAGTATCCCACTGCAAGAGTAGAAAGGGGACCTACCATGTCTAGCCATATATGCTGTGTTGAAAATAGCCAGAATGATAGCCAACCATATGCTCCCACAATAATTGCAGTTGCAAGACCACCCAGCGCAGCACTCAGTGCAGGGACACCAAACGCAAGCAGGAGGGCTATTGCAAAGATGACCAGGGCTATATGTTCCTTGGGTACTTCATATATGATCTTATTATCCAAGATGGTATTCAATGCATTTGCATGGAGTCCTACCATAGGATATCGAGGATCAAATGGCATTGGATTTAGGTCTGATGTTCCTGTGGCGGTCAAACCATAATAGAGTTTTTTACCTACGAACTCAAAAGGTACAACATTGTGAACATTATTCTTTTCTTCACTGCCAATAAAAAGTCTTTTCTTTTTTGAATTAGGGTAGAAGGTCAGAGGGCGTTGTTCATCGATCATATCATGCTTATTTAGATTGGATATGATCTGAAAATTCCTCTCCGTATTTTTTGCGTAACCACGAGCTTTTACAAGGACCTTTCTATTTTCACCATTTTTTTCGATCTCATTGTTGAGATCGATGATATGTTGTCTATATGTAGTGAATTCATAATCATCTAGTCCAAGATCATATATCAACGAACCATCAGATATCAATTGATCAAGCGTAGGGTCCTCACTCCGATCCTGATCCAAGAAAGCATTCGCAATAATATTATTATTCTTAAGCTCATTGAATACAAATGCAGGGACCTTTTGAGGAAAATCTTGAGCTGTCGCATTAGGATTTGCTGCCATCCATTTTTCCATCATACCCATTCTCATCACCTGTTGTACAGCTTTTTTTATATCACTTTTAGGAGCATCGATATAACCAATAGCAGGCTTGTAGGCAGCTTTTACATTTCCATCAAACGATAGATTCATTAGCTTTTTGAATTCAGCTAAAATATAATTTGAGTACTCACTTTCCTGAAAATCTTTTAGAACATTATATGGATAGTGTACAAGGTCAAACTCGCCAGTCTCTTTGTCTTGCCAGTTACCGGCCCAATTGACCTGCATCTGTCCTTTATCATTTATAGGGATGGATATTCTTGATCTACCATGCTCATCTGGCTCAGGAAGATCAAAGCTCAGGTACTCTCCCGGGACGATCTCTACATCATCAAAGGATACTCCGTAATGCCTAAGGGCAATAGCAAGAGATGCGGCAGGGAATATTCTATCTTCATATATCCCGACCAAAGGGTATTTTCTTTGCAGTCCATCAGGGTCGGGGTCGGATTGAAAGAAATACACACCAGCAGAACTTTTGATCAATGTATCAACAACGGTCTCAATATCGTAAAAATCAAAAAGCATGGAATATTTATCACGGTCGACGGTGCGAAAAAGATTCTTCTCCTCCAGAAGCTTTAGTCGCCTCTCCATCACATCTGTTCGTTTTTTGACCGGTTCTTTTTTCTTTGGTTGGGGCTTAAAACTTTGAGCAAAGATAATATTTCCGGCTTTTTGTGATGCATCCGCTAGGTCATTATCTGGATCGGGAAATAGATCTTTAACCTTTTCCATGGACATGGTGGAATCTGTAATGCTATTTAGGACCTTATACTCTAGCTTGCGTTCACTATCCTCAATAAAATAGACATCAAAGATAAACGCATCGAGGCTATGTTCTGCAGCTAGCTTGACCATAGGAATGTGTTTTTCTCTGCTCCAAGGGTCCCATTTACCCTCCGTCTGTAGGGCTCTTACATCTATATCAGCAGTCGCAATGTCCTCTCGAGTTTCCATCAGACCACGACTCTTGAATCGCATGTCCAATAGATTATGTTCAAAATTATCATAGAGATCAAGAAATGAGAGGATGCATACTAAAGCAGCAATTCCAAATGCGATGATGATATATGGTATGTTTTTTTGCATAATATGTTTATCCGACTACATTAGGGGTAATAAAGATCAAGAGCTCACGTTGTTCTTTGTCGATCGAGGTAGATTGAAATATTTTTCCGATGAATGGAAGGTCACTTAGTACGGGAACAAATTTTCTATTTTCAATCGCATTCTCAGCAATAAGGCCTCCAATGATCACAGTATCTCCCGCATTGACGGTCACTTGGGTGCTCACAGTTCTCCTTGTTGATCGTGGCTTGTCAGTCAATACCTCTGCAGCGGACAAGAGAGCCTCTACCGTTGCATTTACCAGTAATGTAATACGATTCTCATCATTAATTCTTGGCGTCACCTGTAGATCGATCCCCACATCCTTTTCCGTGATCTGCCGTGTATTGGCATTCATATTATTATAACCACCATATTGGGTATTAGTATTGGTTGCACCGCCACCACCGGTCTGTATATTATTTTGAGAACCACTCCTTCCCATATTGGACACACTGCCTTCAATATAGATGGTGGTTGTTATCTGGGTACTGGCTGCATGATTATCCAATGTAGTGAGCTGTGGGCTAGCGAGTATCTTTGATTCTCCTCTTGCCTGCATCAATCTCCAGGCCTGCCCAAACTGAAATGGATTCAAGGTTGCGATCGTCATATCATTCAGATTGAAAGGCCAGAGAGTACCTGATGTATCATTTGAGCCTCCAAGGAAGATGGGGGTATTCCTTGACCAATCAATACCAGCGCCCTTAGCGGAATCAACACCAGACTCTATGAATCTACACGAGATATTGATATTGGCTATTGGCTTATCAAGCTCTTCCACCATACTGAGGATATTTGGGATCCTTTCTTGGACATCAGAAATAATGATCACATTGGACACTCCACCTCCGCCAGTTGCGGTGACAACTGGTGTAAAAGATTGTACCTTACCTTGTTCTGATAGCACGGCTTGGAGAGGACCAGAAAGATCATCGGAGTTGATATATTTTAATTTTAAGACCACAGTCTCAAGCTCTCTTACTATCTCACTGTCTGCACCTTTTACAATGATAATATTTTCTTGTGTGAAATAGCTGTAACCATTTGGCTTGAGTATAACGTCCAGTGCCGCTTTGACAGATACATTCTCAAGGTTAGCTGTGATCGTATCTCTTACAGAAGGGCTTACGACAATATTTAGCCCTGTTAATTCTCCGATCAGCATTAGGACATTTTTTATATCAGAGTCCTTCATATTGATGGACATTTTTTGAGTTAGGTCATACCTCTCTCCATCTTTATCAAGGAGAGCAGGATTCGAAAGCTGTTGTCCGAAAGATAGAGTAATGAAAAATAGGAATGTTAAATAAGTATGTTTACTAAGTACCAACGTCTTTTATGATCCTTGTTTTACCAACCTTAAAGGTTATTTGTTCATTCTCGATCTTCTCGATCAAAGCATCATTGATCAGATCACCTTCTCTGAAGGTTTGGCCATTGATGGTCACAAATGCTTTTTCGCCCATTCTCACTGCTGTCTCTATAACAAGACCATCTAGTGTGGTCAATCCAGCTTCCTCATCTAGATCTATTTCCTGCCGGTCTACTGACCTTGGGCTTGTAACAGTTTGAGGTTCATATACCTCAACAAATGGGTTTCTCTCCCAACCGTCCAGGCTAGATATTTGTTCTGCTATTGGTAAGAAATCACTATCTGCTTTGAAATTTTCCCCTCCAGAATCATCTTTAATAATACCTTTCTTCGCCCATCTCTTTTTTAAGTTCTCATACCTAGATGCACTAACTCCAGCTGTCCGTGCCCGCGTCTTGGTTTTTTTGGGTGCAGAAACGGTAGATTTCTTGTTACTGTTTCTATCAACATAATCATATATTGCATAGGCAAGGGATATTGCTAATCCTATGGATAAGATTCTAAGTCTAGGTGTCATAATGTATTATGGTCTAAACTACCTCAAAAATAACAGTATCTAAAATCTTTTTATCACTATCCGTTATCTCAATTTTCCAAGTACCTTTGTCAGTTGATTTTCCAACTTCTCTATGCGAGACAGCTGGAATCTCTTGACCCTCTCTGACCCTGATCCGCACCTTTGCTTTTAGATTGCCATTCATATACCAAATATGATATATATCATTGTGCTTCCCTGAGTTATTGTTGAGCAAGGAGTGACAGTAGACCATTCCTATGTCAATAGGGAATCTTTTCCCAGGGTAAAGGGGCTGATTATTCTTGACCTTTTTACATACCTTAGACTCAAGCACCTCAATGTTATTGTATAGGTTATTAGTTTTATTAACCACGACCGGTGTATTATTTTTTTCTATTGTAACAATAGGTTCTCCAGGGGTTTTTTTCTTTGCTTTTTTTGGCTTACTGGTCTCTGGCTTGGGTCTTATAGATGGTTTCTCAGCGACAGTTGTTGTTTCATCTATAGGTTCAGTAGCTGGCTCTAACCACATTTCAGGGACACCATCTAGGCTATCAGGAACCTGCTTGACCTTTTTATCAACTACCGATGCTACATCTATAGTTTTTGGTGCATTCTCTTTTTTAGTTGTTTTATTTATGGGTTTATTTTTTTTAATAATGGGTGTTTTATTTTGAGCTAATCGGTTGCCACTGCTCATGGATTGAAAGTAGCCATATGATATGAATTTAATCGTCTGGGATGGAGATGATCTTTTTTGGGCAATATCAATATTTGATACGGTCAGTCTATAACGCCCGGTCTTCATGGATTCTAATAATTGTCCAAAATCAATGAATGAACCCCTAAGTGTGATATCAATAGGCACCTTTTCAACGATCACTTCATCTCCTGTTTCTGGAATAAGGATTGTTTGTTTATCAATAGCGGCTTCTGAAGGAGTAAATTTCTGTATCTTCA
>CAJVZI010000068.1 GCA_913020665.1 uncultured bacterium
GAAAGTGAAGTTCCTGAAGAATGGAATAAATATATTAAAATTAACTATGAATGGTTTGGGCGGGAATACCCTGGCTAACTATACATAGTGAATTAAAAATCATAAAGCGGCCGTTTTTGGACGGCCGCTTTTTTTTGTACACAAAATATGAATAAAGAACAAGTTTTAGAGAAACTAAAAACCATTAACTATCCAGGTTTTAATCGAGATATTGTTTCATTTGGTATGGTTAAAGATGTTTTGATTGATGAAAATGAAATCAATATTACAATTAATATTTCATCTCAGAATGAAGAGAAAAAAAAATCTATCATTTCTGAAGTAAAAAAAGCGCTTGAACCACATTATAAATCTGTAAACATTAAATTATTGAATGAAACAAATCCACCTGCAACTTCCCCATCTCCTAATGTCCCAAATGTTATAGATGATGTAAAACATATTATAGCGATAGCAAGTGGTAAAGGAGGTGTAGGGAAATCAACAGTCGCAGCAAATATAGCATGTGCATTAGCTAATAAAGAGATGCAAGTGGGGCTTCTTGACCTAGATATCTATGGCCCCTCATTACCGATAGTCTTAGGTATCAATGAACAGCCCAAAATGACACAAGACAATAAGTTAGTTCCACTTGAAAAATTTGGTCTGAAAATAATGAGTTTTGGTTTTATTAGTGGTAATGATACTCCAGTGATTTGGAGAGGTCCTCTTGTTTCCAGAATGACTGAACAATTCTTTCGTGATGTTGAGTGGGGAGAGTTAGATATATTAATTTTAGATCTACCTCCTGGTACTGGAGATATTCAATTAACTCTGACCCAAAAATTACGTATGACAGGGGCTGTTATCGTTACAACGCCTCAAGATATAGCCTTAGCAGATGTAAGAAAAGGGGCGGATATGTTTAGGAAGGTGAATACCCCTGTTTTAGGTGTAGTAGAAAATATGTCTGGGTTGAATATAAACGGACAAACTGACCCTAATAATCAAAATCTGCAGATTAATGGAGAAAAAGTATCTATTGATAGTGATGGAACATTTAGCATAAACCTAGATCTATTTAAAACTGGTGGAGGTAAAAAAGAAAGCGAACGACTCGGAGTACCATTGCTAGGTAAGATTCCCATTTCTGAACAAATAATGTCTTCTACTGATTTAGGAACACCAATTACTGCGCGAGACTCAACGGATGGTATAGGTGGATTATATACAGAAATAACAAATCAACTTTTATCAGTCATTAAATAAAATATAAGATGGAACAATATTTTTTTGATTTAGTTTTACTAGTGGTAATAATATAAAGCTAATTGTATCCCGGTTGTATCAATAGTAAGCCCAAGGTAAGTTCGCCCGTTTTTTCTGATAACATTATGCAACAATCTAAAAGAGATAAGGTTCTTTCTGATAAAATCCCAGAACATATAGCAATCATTATGGATGGAAATGGTCGTTGGGCTAATTCTCGATCACTTCCTCGCATTGCAGGGCATAAAGAAGGGATTAATTCGGTCAGAGAAATAACGCGTATTTGTGGTGAAATTGGTGTTAAATATTTAACACTATATACTTTTTCCACCGAGAATTGGAAAAGACCACCAATGGAGGTTCGTGCTCTCATGACACTTTTACTAAAAACCATTAATATTGAGATTATAGAATTAAATAAAAATAATGTAAGATTTACAATTATTGGAGATTTAGGTGTTTTACCTTCAGATACAAGTATCGCTTTACAAAATGGAATTGAACTCACCAAAGAGAACGATGGTTTAAATCTCTGTTTAGCATTGAATTACGGAAGTCGTCAGGAAATTATTGAAGCTATAAAACTATTTGCAATTCAGGTAAAGGAAGAATCTATCGACCCACATGACATTACAGAGAATAAATTTTCGCAATTATTATATACAAAAGACATCCCTGATCCTGATCTGTTAATTAGAACAAGCGGAGAATGTCGTTTAAGTAACTTTCTACTTTGGCAAAGTGCTTATACAGAGATATTGATGACAGATACACTATGGCCAGCATTTAGAGAAAATGAATTGATGGATGCAATTTTAGATTTTCAATCTAGAGAACGCCGTTTTGGAAAAGTTAGTGAACAGGTAAATTCATAATATGAAGCGTGTAATCATATTGCTGTATCTTTTTTGTTTTATATATCCTCAAAGCCAAGATGAAAAAATAAAATTAAAACAAGTAAGGGTGTCAGGTAATCAAGTTACATCTGAGAATACTATTATATTTACTGCAGGATTAAGGGAAGGGCAGACTGTCACGCCTGCAGATTTTCCTAGGGCAATTAAAAGACTTTGGCAATTAGGCCTATTTCAAGATGTACAGATAGAATACGAAGATGAGTCAAATGAGGGGCTGTCTTTATCCATCAATGTTAAAGAGAACTATATTTTGGGTCAAATCAGATTTGAGGGTAATAAAAAAATAAAAGATAGAAAGTTTGAAGATGAAATCCCATTGTCCAAAGGGCAAAGAATTAAGCCAAATACAATGCGAGAGACCAAAGAATTAATTCGTGAGCTATATATCGAAAAAGGATATCTTAATGTAGAAATAAAATCAGAACTCTTACTATCTAAAGAAGAAACTGTTTTGTTTGGAGGAAGGGGTAAAGATCTGATTAGAGATATCCTATTTACTATCAAAGAGAATAATAAAATTAAAATTGGTAAGATTGTATTTAATGGAAATAATGCCTTTACGGACTTTCGCTTGCGATGGAAGATGAAAGAAACAAAACAACAAAGCTGGTTCTTCTTTTGGCGTTCGAGTTTTGATAAAAAGAAATTTGAAGAGGATATGAATCTTCTAACAACATTTTACAAAAACAAAGGGTATAGGGACTTTCATTTTATTAGTGATTCAATTGAGTACTCTGAAGATGGAGGAAAAATGAATATAGTCCTTACAGTAGAAGAAGGGCCACTATATAAGTATCGTAATTTTTCTTGGGAAGGAATGACGTTATTTGATCAACAGATTCTTGAACGTACCTTAGCATTAGAAAAAGGTAAGAAGTACAGTGATGAAGATTTTAATATGGCAGTTTTTTCAAGAGTTCAAGGGTTATATCTAGATAGAGGTTATATATATAGTAGAGTAGAACCAAAAATTACACCTGTTGAAGAAGATTCATTAGATATACATTTTGTTATTACGGAAAACCATCAAGTCTCTATTAATCAGATATCTATTGTGGGGAATACTAGAACAAGAGAAAATGTCATCAGACGTCAATTAAGGGTCTATCCTGGCGATATATACAATCAGGATTTAATTGCGCGGAGCTATCGTGAGATCATGATGTTGAATTATTTTGCAAATGCCGCACCAAATATTATACCTGTATCTGAGGATAAAATTAATATAGAATTCACTGTAGAAGAAAAACCTGCGGGTCAGGCGAGTGCAAATATGGGTTATTCTCAGTATTATGGATTAACTGGTGGGGGTGGATTATCCCTGCCAAACTTTCGAGGTAAGGGTCAAAGTTTTAGTTTTAGCTATAATGAAGGAATCAATTCAGGCAGCCAAAGCACATATATGTACCAAGGATATAATGTTAATAGACCAAAAAGCAGAAGAGCATCAATAAGTTTTACTGATCCAATGGTCAATGATACAAAAAATCTATTGGGTGCCTCACTTGGGTTTGATATGAGGGGCGGTGGGTCTGCAATGTATTATTCTCCATTGGAAACAACCAGTGCCTATGGAAGTGTGGTCTGGGGTCGTATCTTTAAATGGCCTGATGACTTTTTCAGGGGTACCTGGAGATTTATGGTAAGAAGAAGGTCATATTCTGGAAGTCAAGCGGATTTAGAAAGCTACGCAGGAGGCAAAACAAAAACCGATGGAATTAGTTTTGTACAAACAATTCGTAGGGATAGCAGGGACCACCCAGAATTTCCAACAATTGGTTCACATTTTTCAATCAACTCTACTCTTTCGGGTTGGATCTTAGGGGGTCAAGAAAACTTTCATAAACACACGCTTAATCTAGAATGGTTTACTCCAACTTTTTGGAAATTTGTATTAATGAATTCTATGAAAATTGGTGTAATTAAAGATCTTCCTGCAAAAGATGGCACTTTATCATATATTCCCTTTTACGATCGTTTTGTGATGGGTGGGAATGGGATTCCTTATGGGAACCCATTAAGAGGCTATGATGATAACCGTGTGGGGCCTGTTACACTTAGTGGAAATCCGATTGGTGGTAATGCTATGGTTAAATTTGGCACAGAAATACGAGTACCATTTGCTGAAAATCCTGTAGTTTATGGTCTGCTCTTTGCTGAAATGGGGAATGTTTGGTCTTCAGTCGATTTAATGGAAAGATTAAGTCTGCCCAGAAACGGGCCGATAGACTTAAAAAGGTCTCTAGGTGCAGGTATCCGATTCTTTATGCCAATGATAGGTATGCTTGGTTTTGATATCGGATATGGTTTTGATAGAGTTAGCTCAAATGGAGAACTAGAGCCAGGTTGGAAGACAACACTTACATTTGGGCAGCAATTTTAATAATAAGGAGTAAATTGTGAGAAAATCTTCGCGATATATTTTTTTTACTACAATTTTTTTAGGAATGATTTCAAGTGGATTGGCTGAACTTAAAATTGGCTATATTCAATCTGAAAGAATTCGTACTGAATATGAAGAATTCACTGAAGCGGAATCTCAATTACAAATGGAATATCAAAAAGTACAAGTGGAGTATGAAAAGATGCTATTGCAATTAGATAGTCTGAATAAAGATTATGAAGTAAAGCGTCTTATGGCACTGGATAAAGGTGAAAGTATTAAACAGCAGATTATTCAGATGGAGCGTGCAATTCAAGTTTACCAAGCTGAGAAAGTTGGTCCACAAGGTGAGCTAATGAAAAAATCTGCTCAAATGGAGTATGAAATTCTTGGGAAGGTAAGAGAAGCGGTCCGCAAGGTTGCTACTAAAGAGGGGTTTGATTATATCATTGATTCTAATATGGGTTTATTATATGTAAATCCAAAGTTTGATAGAACTGATGATGTATTATATGAATTGCGAAATTTAACTACTGAAAAATAAGTTGAAGCTCACTCTTAGTGAGATTGCCTCCCATGTAGATGGGGAAGTAATGGGAAATTCAGATTGTGTCATAAGAGGTGTTTCGGAAATTCAAGACGCAAAACCTCATACGATTACATTTTTAGGTAATCCGTTGTATAGAAAATATTTAATTGATACAAAAGCGGATGCCATTTTTGTAAATAATGCAAAATTACTTGAAGATAAAAATGGTATTGTTGTAAAAAACCCACAATTAGCCATGGCTAAAACCTTAGCCTTATTCTCTACTAAAGAAACTGAAGAACCTCATATTGACCCTAGGTCTGTTATATCAGAAGGTGCAATTATAGGCAAATCAGTTACCATTGAATCTGGAGTAGTGATTCATAGTGGAGTGAAAATTGGTGATAGATGCAGAATCAGAGCAAATTGTGTAATTGAGAAGGATACTATATTAGGGATAGAATGTGTTTTGAATCCTAATGTTTCTATATATAAAAATACCATTTTAGGTGATAATGTAATTATACATAGCAATACTGTTATTGGATGTGATGGCTTTGGATATGTGACTGTAGAAGATGTTCATGAAAAAATTCCTCAAGAAGGAAATGTTATTATTGGTAATAATGTTGAAATTGGCTCAAACTGCGCTATTGATCGCGGGACAATTGGTAGTACTATAATTGGGTCTATGACAAAGATTGATAACTTGGTGCATATTGCCCATAACGTCAAAATTGGACAGGGGTGCTTACTTACAGCTGGTTTTGCAATCGCGGGTAGTTCTGAAATAGGAGACTATTGTACTTTTGCTGGGCAGGTTGGAGTTGCTCCGCATCTGAAAGTCGGAGATAGATCTATTGTTGCATCAAAATCTGGCATTACGAAATCATTAAAAGGTAATAAGGTTTACGCTGGTTTTCCAGCAAGGGAAATAAAAGACCATAATAAAAGAGAGGCACTCATTAGTGAAGTTGGTAGATTACGTAAAAAATTAGATGCATTGATTCAGGCTAATGCAGAGGATTAAATTATTAAATGGAAAGACAACAAAGAACTATTAGGACTTCTCAATCTTGTCAAGGAGTTGGCCTTCATACAGGGGTAAAAACTGTTATTACATTTCACCCTGCTCCAGAAAATTTTGGCATTCGTTTTATAAGATCAGATATCTCAGGATGTACAGAAATAAAAGCAGATATCGATCATGTAGTTGATATTTCCCGCGGGACTACTATAGAAGAGAATGATGTTAGAATACATACTGTAGAACATGCTCTAGCAGCAGTAAGTGGTCTTAGATTAGATAATATTTTAATAGAGCTTACAGGGAAAGAACCACCCGTTATGGATGGTAGTGCTAAGGACTTTGTAGAATGTCTTATAAAAGCTGGTATAAAGGTCCAAAATGAAGAGAGAAAGGTGCTTGAAATTACACGCGCAGTTAATTATACAAACCCTTACAGAGATATTGATATTCATGTGATTCCATCTGATAGATTCAGAATAACTTTTATGGTAGAGTATAACCTTCCTGCACTTGGGAGCCAATACGAGGCGATTTATAACATGGAAGAAGATTTTGCTTTTGAAGTTGCTCCCGCTAGAACTTTTTGTTTTTTAAGTGAGGTAGAGATGTTAAAAGAACGTGGACTTATAAAAGGGGGTGCCTTAGATAATGCAGTGGTAATTATTGATAAAGAGATCGATTCGATCGAAATTGAAAGGTTAAAGGATTTATTTGGAATTGAACACAATATAATCCAAGGAGCAAATGGAATATTGAATGGAAAAGTATTAAGATTTAAAAACGAACCAGTCCGACACAAAACATTAGACTTGATCGGAGATCTTGCATTACTTGGTGTGCCTATTAAAGGCCATGTTACAGCTGCTCGAGCTGGCCATGCCAGTAATGTAGAGTTTGTGAAAAAGTTAAAAAAAGAATATTCAAAAGAATTAAATAAATTGTGGGCAGAGAATAATCATGAATGATTTTGAAAATAAAACTAGTTTTGATATCAATGATATAATAAAAATATTACCCCATAGATACCCATTCATATTAATTGATAAAATTGAAATAAATGAGCCAGGTAAATCACTTACGGCATTAAAAAATGTGACAATTAATGAACCATTTTTCCAGGGGCACTTCCCTGGACAACCAGTTATGCCAGGGGTATTATCATTAGAGGTTCTTTGTCAGGCAGGTTCATTTTTGATGCTAAATCAAGTTGAAGACCCATTATCAAAAAATATGTTCTTTACTACAGTAGAGAGTACAAGATTTAAAAAACCGATAGTTCCAGGAGACCAATTAAAAATAGAAGTGGAGCTTGTGAAAAGGAAGCTTAATCTTTGCAAATTTCACGGGACATGCACTGTAGATGAGACACTAGCCGTGGATGCAATATTTACTGCAAATCTTGTTGATCGTGCAGAAGAATAAAAAAATTAATTTGATTCATTCTAAGGCATTAATTGATTCAAG
>CAJVZI010000069.1 GCA_913020665.1 uncultured bacterium
ATTCTTTGTTGAATAATTTTATCAATCATTGCTTCTATTTTAAATATATCTGGTTCTTTGATTGATCTTACAGCTGCTTCTACCGCTTCACAAATCATAAGAATACCTGTTTCTTTCGTATTGGGCTTTGGCCCTGGATATCTAAAAGCTGATTCATCTACTTTGTCACCTGTTTTTTCTGCTTCTTTGAGAGCCATACGATAGAAATACTCAACTCTAGTTGTACCATGATGCATAGGTATAAAATCAGAAACTACTTTGGGGAGCCCATATTCATCAGCCAAGCGTAAGCCTTCAACTACATGAGCTCTTATGATTTTTGCACTCATAGTATATGTGATATCATCATGTCTATTCTTACCACCATATTGATTTTCAATAAAATATTCAGATTTATCCATCTTGCCTATATCATGATAGTATGCTCCAACACGACACAATAGAGAATGCGCACCAATTGCTTTTGCACATGCCTCTGCTAGGTTACCAACCACAATACTGTGATTAAATGTTCCATTTGTTTCTCTTTGCGCTTCTTTCAATAGCGGGTGATCGTAATCAAGCAATTCAATAAGTGTGAGATCTGTTGTAACCTCAAATAACATCTCGAAAAGGCCTATTAGACCATAAGCTAAGATTGGAGTTAGTATGCTATTTAAGACTAGGAACTGGATATCTCGAATCATTATTGCCCAAGTATGTTCTTTAAATAGACCTAGCCCAATTATAACCAATACGCTTGCACCAATAAGCGCAAACATTGTAATGAATAACTGACTTCGTTTTCTAAGTTCTCTAATATTATAGATAGCTACTGTGGAGGTGAAAAGAGATACAATAACAAGGTCAATATTTTGGCCCATCATTATACCCATCATAATTGCCATAGAAGTAGTAGCCATAAAACCCATCCTAGCATCAAATAAAATAGTCAAGGTCATAGCTCCCACTGTAACAGGAATAAGATATTCTGAAAGCTCTAGCTGAATTAAAACAATGTGGGCTGATGCTACCTGCAAAAAGAAAACAATACTTATAAGTAATACCATTTTCCAATCTTCAAAGATGCTTTTTCTATAAATCACTATAAAAGTGAAAAATAGAGAAATTATCATAGAGAGCAAAAGAATTGTGCCAATAACACTTTGTAAATCTTTAAAAACACCTGTACCGTAATCCTGTTTTGTTATCGCCGATGAAAGAGAATTTAGTTTTAGTAAAATATCTTCTGTAATACGCATATTTGCATCTACAATTAACTCATTCTCTAAAACAACACCCTGACTTCTGGGAACTATATCTAAGCTTTCTTTCTGTCTACGTTCTGTTATTTCTCGATCAAATATTAGATTTGGTTTCATGAATTCAACAATTAAATCATAACCAAGATCACGAAACAAATCACCTTCTTTAAACTTCGATAGAAGTTCTTTTTTTGACTTGATCCAAGCTAATTCCAAATCATTAAAGCTATTTGGAGAAGTTAAGTCTGCTAATTCGCCTTGTTTTACAACTACTTTATCACTGCTGATATCATTAATCGCAATATTGTATATACCTTCTGACCAACGATTACGACAAATCTGTAAAATGGATTGATTATCTTTTTTGAGGTCTTCATCACTATCTAAATGATAATCCATAGATAAATATGAAGACCAATTTTCTTTTTGTAGTGTAAAACTATATAGATCAAAAAAATTTCTTTTAATAATATCTAAGTTTGTGCTGTCAGATACAAATTCTGACCTAGCTTTTTCATATTGTTTATGATATCTCCTTTCATATACTAGACGTTTGGACTCTTTTAATCTCCAATCCGCAAGGCGCAGCTCTTCTACCTTTGAAAAAAAATCATTTAATGCATTGGACTGTGCATTAGCAATTTTATCATCTCGGTTGAAGGTAGAAGGAACTGATCTTCTGCGTTCATCTAGATCTTTTTGCAACTTTGCATTAGATTTCAGAATCGGGAATGTAAAAGGAGCAATGATAGGCTCTCGAGTAATATCATTTAGTTGATATACATATTGTAGTGATTTTCCTTGTGGAAATAAAAAAGAGACCACTATAATCAAACAAGAGATAATTAAATATTGCGGCCAATATTTATCAAACGACATATAGGCTAAAAGAAAATTTTGGGTCTTCTCTTTAGTCATTAAAGCTTAATATCCTTTATTATTTCTCTTGAGATAATTAGCCTCTGTATTTCACTTGTACCCTCGCCAATCTCAAGGATCTTCGCGTCTCTAAAATATCTTTCGACATCGTAGTCTTTTACATATCCATAACCTCCATGAATCTGTATAGCCTCACTGGTAACATTCATAGCGGTCTCACTTGCAAAAAGTTTTGCCATAGCTGCTTCTTTATTAATGCCTTTACCTTGGTCTTTTAACCAAGCTGCATGGTAGACTAATAATTTTGATGCTTGAATGGATGTAGCCATATCTGCTAATTTGAAACCTATAGACTGAAATTCATGAATGGGCTTATTGAATGCACTCCTTTCAACTGAATATCTTAATGCTTTTTCATATGCACCTAAAGCAGTCCCAACAGATAAAGCACCTATAGAAATTCGACCGGACGTAAGCGTCTTTAGAAATGTTTTAAAACCATTTTCAGGCTGTCCAAGCATTGCAGAGCTTGGAATTTTCATATCTTTAAAATATATCTGCCTTGTATCACTTGCTTTCCACCCCATTTTTTTTTCTTTTTTTCCAATCTCAAGTCCTGGCGTGTCTGTAGGTATTATGAATGCTGCTATTCCAATATTATTCCCACTATCAATAACTTGAGCAGTAAATGACAACAGGCCTGCTTTGCCAGCATTCGTAATAAATATTTTACCACCATTTACTACATAATCATTATTTGATTTAATTGCTCTTGTCTTTGTTGCCCCAGCATCACTGCCTGCTTCCGGCTCTGTAAGTCCAAAAGCGCCTAATATTTCCCCAGATGCAAGTTTAGGGAGATAAGACCGTTTTTGATCGTCATTCCCAAATAATAATAAAGGAAGCGTACCGAGTGAATTATGTGCTGCCATTGTAATTGCAACAGAAGCGTCTGCACGTGCCAATTCTATGATCGCTGTAGCAAAAGCAACCATATCTAACCCTGAACCACCATATTCTTGGGGAACTATCATCCCCATGAGTCCTAATCTCCCCATTTCTTGAACCAGCTCAAGTGGAAACTTTTCTTCCTCATCTAAGGAGCGGGCAAGAGGCATGATTTGATCATCCGCGAAATTTCGGACCATATCTCGAATCATGATGTGCTCTTCTTTAAAAAATAAACTATCCATAATTAATTGAACTATTAATAATAATTGAGTCGGTCTATAAGCCGAGTTTTGTCATTAGAACAATCAATGATCTAATGGATGGTCATTCATCTAGAATTTATGTTACCATAAATTTCAAGCAATCTACCCACTCTTCAAATAATGCGAATAACATTTAAGAGACTATTCGATCTTGCACCGGATGGGGTTTGCAAATATTCTGAATTTCTTCAAGATATAGTGGTCTCTTACACCACTGTTTCACCCTTACCCGAAGGCGGTTTATTTTCTGTTGCACTTTCCATAGTCTGCGAAAGCAGGCCTCACCTCGTTAAGGAGCATCCTATTCTGCGGTGCCCGGACTTTCCTCTCTAGGGTTGAATAAACAAGCCCAGAGTAACCATCCGACCGACTCAATTATTTATAATCTAATTTACAGATATTTCTTCGTTATATAAAAACCGTCCACACATATCACAACGATGCATCGCAGTCCCCGCGCGGACTTCGGTAATAGTTTGTGGTGGAATATGCGCGCCACAACCTCCACAACCAGAACCTACTATTGGCACCACTGCGAGTCCTTCACGGGCGCCCATTACTTTATCATAGACTGATATAATGTTAACATCTAATGTATCAACTCTTTCTTTTCGTTGTTTTTCTAATAATAATTTCTCATCAGCAGATTCTGATATCGCAGACTCCAGCTTTTTTCTCCTTTGCTGAAGGTCGTCAGATAGTTCACTCAATTCAGTTTCTAAAGTTTTTATAGAATCTGTTAATTCTTCTTTTTCTTCAAGGAAAGAAATAGTTTCTGATTCAAGGGCTGACTTCTTGTCTTTAAAATGGTCCATCTCTGTCATGAGGGCATCATACTGCTTATTATTGGTTACCAGAAAAAGTTGATCCTTAATTTTACTGATTTTATCATCAATCTGAGCGATTTCACGCTCTCTTTTTTTTGTCTCGACCTCTAGCTCTTTTAATCGTTTTTTACCTTCGCTCAAGGAGTTCTTTTTTGATTCTTCTTGTTGATTTAATAACTCCACTTTTGAAGGCAAGTCCCCTAAGAGATCATTAAGGTCTCTAAGTTTTGTATCAATCCCTTGTAGTTGAATTAGTTTTTCCATAAATACATTTTACCTTTTAACAAAAAAAAATGCACCGTTAAAGGTGCATCTGTCTTGTATTTAAAAACTTGCAGTATATGCAAATTTCATGTTTCTTCCCAAGAGGATTATTCTCTTGGGACATTTTTGAATTAATTTATTCATTTCCGAAGCAGGAATTTATTCACTTATCTTATTAAACCTAAATAATAAATAATATATAAAATCAGATTAGTGAAACAGTGTTATTTTTTTTTAACCTTTGGTCAATCATTTGATCAATTTTTAAGAATTTTATGATAAAAGATTTTCCCAATCGCCATATTGGCCCAAGAGATGACCAAATTCAAGAAATGTTATCTGAATTAGGCTTTTCATCCTTGGAAGACCTATCAAATAAAGTAATCCCTCCAAATATAATACTTGATTCAAAGATGGATCTTCCAAATAAAATGAGCGAGCCTGAAACAATAAATAGGTTACGTGAGTTTGCTAATGAGAACTCCGTTTACAATTCATTCATTGGTATGGGATACTATGGAACATTCCTACCTGCTGTAATCCAGCGAAATATACTAGAGAACCCCGGTTGGTATACACAATACACTCCATATCAGGCTGAAATCAGTCAGGGAAGATTGGAAGCTCTTTTGAATTTTCAAACAATGGTATCAGATATTACCGGACTTCCAATGGCGAATGCATCGCTTTTGGATGAAGCAACTGCTGCGGCTGAGGCAATGCTAATGTTTTTTAATACCACAAAAAACAATGAAAAACGTGTATTTCTTGTTTCAGAAAGTTGCCATCCACAAACAATAGATGTCTTAAAAACGCGAGCAGAGCCCTTAGGTATAACTTTGAAGATCATTGAAATAACAACGCAGCATTTTAATCAAGATGTTTTTGGTGCGATCGTTCAGTATCCTGATACTAATGGTTCTATCCAAGATCAAACTGAATTATGTGAGGCCGCACATGATAATCAGGCGCATATATGCATAGCTACTGATCTGCTCGCGCTGGCTTTATTAAAATCTCCAGGAGAAATGGGTGCAGATGTTGCAGTAGGCAGTGCACAACGTTTTGGAGTGCCAATGGGATACGGCGGGCCACACGCAGCGTTTTTTTCAACCAATGAAAAATTTAAACGGAAGATTCCAGGCAGGATCATAGGGGTGTCTCAAGATTCGCTTGGTAAACCCGCACTTCGTATGGCCCTTCAAACAAGAGAGCAACATATACGGAGAGAAAAAGCAACCTCAAACATATGCACAGCTCAGGTCTTATTAGCAATTATCTCTGGTATGTATGCTGTTTACCATGGTCCAGATGGTATAAAAGAGATTGCTTTAAGAGTAAACCAATTTACCAGGCTATTAGCAGCATCACTTAAGAACGCAGGATTTGACCTTGTTCATAATGCTTACTTTGATACAATAAGATTTAAAGCAGAAGGGTGGAAAACAAAAGCCAATGAAAAACAATTGAATTTCCGTGACCATAAAGATGGAACAGTTGGTATTTCGATCGATGAGACCACTACAGAAGATGATATTATTTCAATACTTGATGTGTTCAATGTAGAAAAATATGATGTTTTAGAATCATCGGTTCCAGACCATTTAGAAAGAACATCCAGTTTTTTAGAAAATTCTGTTTTTCATAAATACAGATCAGAAACAGATATGTTACGCTATATACATACATTAGAGACCAAAGATCTTAGTCTGAATACCAGTATGATACCTCTAGGTTCCTGTACTATGAAATTAAATAGTACCACAGAAATGACTGCTGTTACATGGCCAGAATTCTCCAACATTCATCCGTTTGCACCATCTGAACAGGTAGAAGGATATCAATCACTAATTCAAGAACTGAATGATTGGCTTATTAGCATAACAGGTTTTGATGCAATATCAATGCAACCCAATTCAGGAGCACAAGGAGAATATGCAGGATTAATGATCATTAGAGCTTATCATAAAGCCCAAGGCAATGATCACCGAGATACTTGTTTGATCCCTGATTCTGCGCATGGTACAAATCCCGCATCTGCTGTAATGGCAGGGATGAGGGTCGTTGTGGTCGACTGTGATGACCAAGGTAATATTGATATAGATGATCTAAAGAAAAAAATAATGGAGAATGAAGATAATCTTTCCTCAGTAATGATCACTTATCCCTCAACACATGGTGTTTTTGAATCTACGATAAAAGAAATATGCGAAATGGTCCACAATAGTGGTGGACAGGTCTATATGGATGGCGCAAATCTTAATGCGCTAGTAGGTGTCTGTAAGCCAGGAGATTTTGGAGCTGATGTTATGCATATAAATCTGCATAAAACTTTTTGTATTCCACATGGCGGGGGTGGACCCGGCATGGGCCCCATTGTATGTAAAGATCACTTGTCACCTTTCCTTCCAGGACACACTCAAATTGAAACTAGTAATAAACAGGCAATTACTGCTGTATCGGCCGCACCTTTTGGCAGTAGCAGCATTTTACCTATATCATGGTCTTATATAGCAATGATGGGCAATGATGGTCTAAAGAAAGCAACACAGGTCGCTATATTAAATGCAAACTACTTAGCTAAAAAACTCGAAGGTCACTACCCTGTTTTGTACCGCGGTGATAGCGGGTATCATGCCCATGAATTCATTATTGACATAAGACCCATTAAAGATGCTTCAGGTATTAATGAAGAGGACATTGCGAAGAGACTAATGGACTACGGATTTCATGCTCCTACCATGTCTTGGCCAGTCCCAGGGACCATGATGATCGAGCCAACAGAGAGTGAATCTAAACCTGAACTAGATCGATTTATTGAGGCTATGATATCAATAAAAAAAGAAATAGATAATGTTACTTCTGGTGAATTTGACCCTACTGACAATCCTTTAAAAAATGCCCCACACACAGCAGAACATGCCCTATCAGATAATTGGCTGCATCCTTACTCGAGGCATATTAGTTGTTTCCCTGCGCATTGGCAAAGTGAATACAAATATTGGCCTTCAGTTGGAAGAATAGATAATGCTTATGGAGA
>CAJVZI010000070.1 GCA_913020665.1 uncultured bacterium
CGACACCCGGATTATGATTCCGGTGCTCTAACCAGCTGAGCTACTCCGCCATTATAACTTTAAAAAAGCTTGGGAAGTTAGATACTTGATATATTCAAAGCCAACGGGAAAACATCATTTAAATTTTGCTTTATATCGCTTAAGATTCCTGTAATTTTTGGTGAAAATATTTACGTATAGGGGATAATAATGTACTCAAGTATTGATCAATTTATGGATACCGTGCATTCGAAGAATGCAGGTGAAGTTGAGTTTCATCAGGCTGTACATGAAGTTGTTGAATCTTTATGGGATTTTTTAAAGGATAATCCGCACTATTTGCATGCAAAAGTGCTGGATAGGATCATTGAGCCAGAAAGAGTGATACAATTCAGGGTTCCTTGGAGAAATGATAAAGGAGAAGTAGAAGTGAATCGTGGATTTCGTGTTGAATTCAATTCTGCTATTGGGCCCTATAAAGGAGGCCTCCGATTTCATCCTTCAGTTAATCTATCAATATTAAAATTCTTAGGTTTTGAACAGGTGTTTAAGAATAGTTTAACCACACTTCCAATGGGAGGAGGTAAAGGCGGTTCTGATTTTGACCCAAAAGGAAAATCGGATAATGAGGTCATGAGTTTCTGTCAGAGTTTCATGACAGAACTCTACCGACATATTGGTCCAGATACAGATGTCCCTGCGGGTGATATAGGAGTGGGCGGAAGAGAGATCGGGTATTTATTTGGACAATATAAAAGAATAAGAAATGAATTTACTGGGGTCTTAACAGGTAAAGGACTCAATTGGGGTGGTTCTTTGATACGCCCTGAGGCAACTGGGTATGGCTGTGTTTATTTTGCTGAAGAAATGCTTAAAAAGGTTGGTGATAGCTTTGATGGTAAACAAGTAGCGGTATCTGGTTCAGGTAATGTTGCACAATATGCAACTGAGAAAGCTACAGAGTTAGGTGCAAAGGTCATTACTCTCTCTGATTCATCAGGTACGATTCATGACCAAAACGGTATTGATGGAGATAAACTAAGTTGGGTAATGGATCTAAAAAACAATAGACGTGGTCGTATCAAAGAGTATGCTGATGAATTCAAGGTAGATTACCATGAAGGAAAGAGACCTTGGACCATCGCATGTGATATTGCTCTTCCTTGCGCAACGCAGAATGAGATCAGTGGTGATGATGCAAAAACACTTATTGCAAATGGGTGTAAAGCTGTATCTGAGGGTGCGAATATGCCATCAGACCCCGATGCGGTTAATACATTTGTGGAAGGTGATATATTATTTGGACCAGGAAAAGCAGCCAATGCCGGTGGAGTCGCTACTAGTGGTCTTGAGATGAGCCAGAATAGCATGCGTATAAACTGGAGTAGACAAGAAGTGGATACTAAACTTCACAGTATTATGAAGAATATTCATGAAGCATGTGTTAATCATGGAGAGGAAAATGGCTCAGTGAATTATGTTAAAGGGGCAAACATTGCAGGATTTATCAAAGTTGCAGATGCTATGCTCGATCAAGGTGTAGTATAACTAGTACCTCTAATTATCTTAATATAAAATCTATATTCCGCTAGACTCTTCTTCGTCCATGGACTCTTTTTTAGTGTCCAGAGGTTGAAAGATAGCTCCCTTTCCTGTAGTGCCATCAAGAGTTATGGCTAGAGGTCTTTCAAAACGATACCGATCTATATATTTAGTTGATTCAACCAGTGAATCATCAGGTATCCATTTCAAGTCCAATTGATCATTTTTACTTTTCGGATTAATGGTGATATATGCTATGTGTAGACTTGTGATATTTTGAAAAAAATGACTCCCAAATGAAGGATCTATTGGTAGTTCTTTCAGTCCAACTTCAATGATTGCTTTTGCCTGTGATATCTGTCGCCATTGGACAGGTATTCCTAGCCATGGATCAGCTGATCCCCACCTGCCAGGTCCACAAATAATGTATTGTTGATCATTTTTGAACTTTTTATTTAATCTAGAAACCTCTTTAGCGATCTCAGTTGTTTTACTTGGATCAAATGAATCTCTGCGTACAACGATCATATCTTTAATATTCTCAATTTTTCCGTCTCCTAGAGTAATATCGCTTTTGCAGAATATTTTCTTTGATTCAGATTTCTCATCATCTACAATTTTTTGTAGTCCTGTAAGAACGATAGGTTTTATCTGTAACAAGCAAAATTCAGGTTTAACGTCTTTTGATATATTTACAGCAAATTCAATTTCAACAGGACAACCAAGGGCCTTTTTGCCTATAGAAAGCATTTCTTTTGCTAATGAAGCAAGAGGGATGGTGTCCCATTTTAATATAGGCGCAAATGAAACAACTCTTGTCCCTAATGTTGATAAGGAATCTCTCATAGTATTATCCTCATGCGAGATAACACTGCCTATCCATTTTAATGAGCCATCTTCTTCTGCATCTTTTAGATCATAAGACAATAGGTCTGAGTCAACTTTATCTTTTGCTTTCAATGGTAGGGCATAGAACTGATTCTGTGTGTTCTCTTTAGTAGATCTTGTTGAGTAGAATTGAGGCAGGATGGTAGGATATTCGGGTGAGATCCTAAGGCATTTTTCTCCATCGACAATGGTACGACCAAAACCCAGTGCTAGATATGCGACTCCTTCATTTCTTTGCATGTAGGATACAGGATAATAATTAACACTCTGAAGTAATCCACTGAAAGTTGGGTAAAACCGATTAGATCTATAAGGTTGTCCTACAATCTCTTGAATGAGAATAGCCATTTTTTCCTCTTCTATTCGATGTGCAGTGTTTTTTAAAAGTGCTCTCGCTTCTCCTTTGAAAGTGGATGCAAAAACCTTTTTGATCGCTATAGTCAGTTCTTTTAGCCTCTTTTTATCAGATCGAGAGTTATTTGAAAGCATATATGTTTCATACGTTCCTGCGAGTGGTTGGTATTGTGAGTCTTCGAGTAAACTAGAAGAACGAACAGCTAGGGGGTAGTTATTTTCTTTAATAAATGATTCAAGTCTTAATATGAGATCAATAGAAAGACGAGCTTTAATAAACTTTTTTACTAGGTCATTATCATTTATATCCCCAAGCGCCATGTCCCATAGGTGATTGTCTTTCATAAATCTATCAAATTCATCTGTTCCAATAACAGCACACCGAGGCACACGAATATTTATTTCATTAAATTTTTTCTGGATTCCAGAGCTCTTCAGCATAGATCTGGCAAATCCTAGCCCTCTTGCTTTTCCTCCTAAAGATCCACCGCAAAGTCTAAAAAAGTCAGATTTTTCTCTATTAAATCGGGCAGAAGTATAGTCTAACACCCGTGCTTTTGAATCTTCATTTTCAGAATGAAGTCTTTCAAGTAAATAAGAGCGTAATGATTCACCGTTTTTAAATTGATGTGCATAGACTGGCCGAAGTTTTGATGCTAGTCCAAATTCTGTTCTAGCCGCAAGCCAATTTGAAAAGTGATGACTTTCAGCATGAAAAAGAAGTGAATCCACTGGAATGCTTTCTATCTCTTGGATAAACTCATCTACTGTTGTTGCTTTGGATACTTCTTCATTATTTGGTAATCTGAATATAAAATCCCCAAAACCAAAATTATCGATCATAAAACTTCTTAGGTCATTTAATAATGTAGGTGAGTTTTTATGAAGAAAGCTTGCATTAACATCATCTGCCATCTTTTTATTTTTCTCATCGGTAGATTGTAAAATAAATGGTATGGATGGGTCTATGTTTCGTGCCCACTTAGCAAAATCAAAACCTGCATTAGAATGTTTTATACCTTTTTTGGGAAATCTTACATCTGATATAACACCGACCATGTTATCCTTATATTGTTTAAAAAACTTTTGTGCAGTTTCATAATTTGGGGTAAGAAGAATTTTTGGTCTTGCCCTTAAATGGAGTAAACGCTGTGACTGACTAAGGCTTCTATTGATCAGATTCTTTATCTGAAACATTATCTCTTTATAGATCAAAGGAAGTAGTATTGAATACATCCTTGGTGAATCTTCTATAAGTAAAATAGATCTTACATCACCATTCAAAATATCCTGTTTCGCATTTTTTCTATCTTCAATATATTTGATGATAGCAGGGAAAACACTGGCATCGCCAGACCATATAAATATCCTATTAATAGACTTTGGGGTAATTAAATTAGGTAATTGTTTAAGTTCTGTTTCATCGAATGATAAAAGGATGACTGGTTTTTGTGGAAATTTATTCTTAATTGCTTTTCCTAAAGAAATAGGATCTTGATCTTCAATCCTTAGCATAACAATTACAAGGTCAAACTTTTTCTTAGTTATTATTTTAATAGCCTCTTGGCCTGTTGAAACCCTCGTTACTCTAGGCGCATAATTAAAATTCATACCAATATATTCTGTAAGAATCTGTTCGGTAAGATGACCATCTTCCTCTAAAATAAATGCATCATATGGGCTTGCAACCAAAAGGATCTCATGAATCCTGTGTGGCATAAGGTCTTGGAAGTCGATCTTTGTTTTATCGCCAACGAAAAAATCAGCCATATAAGAAATTAACTAAGCAGTTTATATAAAAGAATATTCTTCTAAAGGACTTTGGTAATGAAAAGTAATTCAATTTAACTTCTAGTTGAACAAATGGTTTTTTTAAAAGATATATACTTTATTCGCTGAGACAAAATTTTATTTTTTCTAAATACTTCACATTGATCAAATAATGATAAGAACATTGCAAGCATTTGATATCAAGGGTAAGAATGTATTAATTCGCGCAGATTTGAATGTTCCTATGAGTGGTGAGACCATCACTAATAATTTTCGAATTAAAGCTTCACTCCCTACAATAAAGACATGTATTGAAGCTGGTGCTTCCGTCATACTTATGTCTCATCTAGGAAGACCAAAAGGTAAAGAAGAACAGTCTTTAAGTTTGATTCCGGTTGGAGAAGAATTAGCAGGCTTATTAGAAATGCCTATTAAATTTTCTGCAAATTGTATTTCAACAGATGCAATAGATACATCTATCAGTCTTAAACCAGGAGAAATACATTTATTAGAAAATCTTAGGTTTTATGCAGAAGAAGAAGACAATGATACAGATTTCTCATCTCAGTTAGCAAGGCATGGTAATATCTATATTAATGATGCATTTGGTACTGCGCACCGTTCTCATGCATCTAATGTAGGTGTTGTCCCTTTTTTTAAGAATGCTGGTATTGGCTGGTTAATGGATAAAGAACTGAATTATCTTGATCGATTAATGAATAATCCAAAGCGACCACTGACTCTTGTTCTTGGTGGTTCTAAGATTGATACGAAATTAAGTCTTATTGATAAGTTTTTAGATAATGCCAACCATATTATAATTGGTGGTGGAATGGCTTTTACATTTCTCAAGGCTAGGGGCAAATCAGTGGGAGGTTCTTTGGTAGATGAAAAGATGTTAGATACTGCCAAAAGAATAATTAATAAAGCTAGGGTCAAGGGCGTTAAACTTAGTCTTCCCATTGATGTTATTTGTGGTAGCTCACCGACAGAATCAGAAGTGATGGGTACATTTTTGATTCAAGATATACCTGATGATTATATGGGTTTAGATATTGGTCCTGAAACATTAAGCATGTATAATAGTATACTGGGTAATTCAAATACTATATTATGGAATGGTCCAATGGGTGTTTTTGAAAATAGACAATTTGAACAAGGAACTAGAGAAATGGCAATTCATATGGTTAGTTGTATTAGCAATGGATCAAAAGTTATTGTTGGTGGTGGAGATACTGCTGCTGCACTAGAATCATTTGGTTTATTAAAAGAAATGTCCCATGTCTCCACTGGTGGTGGAGCATCGTTGGAACTATTAAGCGGAAATCAATTACCCGCGTTAAGATCATTGGAGAGATAATTATGGGAAGAGTGCCAATAGTTGCAGGAAATTGGAAGATGAATAAAAATCCAGAAGAAGGATTTTCCTTCGTCGATGAAGTGCAGAATTTGCTTTTGGAAATCAAACATGTATCCATTATTTTCGCGCCGCCGTTTACGGGGCTCTTTGAAATGAATGTACATCCACCTTTTTATAGTGCAGCGCAGAACTGTCATTGGGAATCTAATGGTGCTTTTACAGGCGAAGTTTCAGTATCAATGATAAAAGAATGTGGTGCAAAGTACGTTATAATTGGCCATTCCGAAAGGCGGCATATATTTGGGGAATTAGATGATTGGATCAATAAGAAGTTAAAAGCTATTTTGAATGTAGGATTAAGCCCCATACTATGTGTTGGTGAGACAATTGATCAAAGAGATAAAGGTCAAACAGAGCAAATCCTTTACGAGCAATTAGATGAAGGACTTAGGGGAATCACTAATTTTGAAGATTGTGTTATTGCATATGAACCGGTTTGGGCAATTGGTACTGGTGTAACCGCAGATAATGAGCAAGTAAGATTAGCACATAGTGCAATTCGAGATATACTTAAAAATAAATTAAAAGGTAGTGATGACGTTCACATTTTATATGGTGGTTCAGTAAATTCGGCGAATGCAGAGGATTTAATTCAGATAGAAGGTGTTGATGGCTTTCTTATAGGTGGAGCAAGCCTGCAGTTAGATTCTTTTACATCTATAGCACGAACTGTTGAAATGGTTCAGGAGAAAAAATTATGACAGGTTTTTTAATAGTAATTCATACGATTGTAAGTCTATTACTTATTGCAGTTGTCTTAATGCAAGCTAGTCAAGGTGGTGGATTATCTGGTACCTTTGGCGGTAATGCCACAAGTTCCGTACTTGGTGGTCAAAATGCAGGAAATGTACTAAGTAGAATCACAACTTGGCTTGCTACTTTATTTCTTACGTTAGCCGTTATTATCAGTGTTTTAAGTGGACCTTCTGATACTGAATCAACATCTTTAGTAAAGCAGGCAGCAGAAAATAGACCTGATATTCCCGCTGCAGAAATAATTCCCACTGAAGATCAAGGGACTCTTGATCTTGATGGGAATAACTAAAAGTATTTTAGCCGAAGTGGTGGAATTGGTAGACACGCATGCTTGAGGGGCATGTGGGATAACTCCCGTGTCGGTTCGAGTCCGACCTTTGG
>CAJVZI010000071.1 GCA_913020665.1 uncultured bacterium
TCGGTGATGAAAGTACTTTTATTCAAACAATTGATAAAAAAATATTCAATGTTGGCAGAGACCTATCTTCTTCTGGTGGAAGTGGGGCAGATGTTTTAAGGAAGGTCCCCTCTGTAGATGTGGATATTGATGGAGTTGTTTCAATTGCGGGAGATGCAAATGTGACCATTCTTGTCGATGGAAAGAGAAGTGGTAGAACAGGAAGTGGAAGACGTGGCGAGATCGAGAATATTGCCGCTTCCATGATAGAAAAAGTTGAAGTTATCACAAATCCCTCTGCAAAGTATGATCCAGATGGTGTAGGAGGAATTATAAACATAGTTATGAAGCGCGGTGCATTTGATGGGTTCAACGGAAATGTATCTGCAATGGAAGGGCAGTTCAAGCAGCGAAATTTGAACGGCAATGTCAATTATAGAACAGATAAATTAAATTTGTTCACAAGTATCAATTACCGTACTGGAGATAGAGTTGGAGATGGTCTAAGGCAATTTCAGTATGTTTATCCCTACGAGACAGACTCTTTATTTCAGAATACAAGTAGAACAAGTACACCAAATAATTTAGGCTTTAGAATCGGAGGCGATTATTATCCTTCAAATTCTAAAACAATTGGATATACCCTCGATATTTCAGAGCACAAGGAATTAGAAGAATCAGAAATTGACTATATCGTGAACACCATTAATCCAGATATAATTGGCGAAAGATTAATAGAAGAACAAGATGATGGTTATCATATTGACCACGTACTTTCCTACGAAAACAAATTTGACTCTAAAAAACAATTACTTAAAGGATATGCAAGTTTTGCTCATGAGATCGATGATGTTTATGAGACTGGGGGAATGCAAAACCAATATGGCTTAGATAGCAGGAGTAGCAATGCCAAGGCCTTAGAAGATAATACTAACATAACAATGGCCTTAGACTATGAAAATGAATATGGTAAAAAACTAGGTATTGAGACAGGACTTAAGTTTACAATAAGGAATTTTGGAAAAGAACTCAACTACCTAAATGATGAATATGATAATGATTATGAAGAAGATATTTATGCTGCCTATCTTGTTACCAAATATGATTTGACCGATCGATTTGGTATAAAACTGGGAGCTAGGCTGGAACAGGTTGAGACAAAAGCAACTCTAAGCGGTCCTCTAACCCATGACTCTACAAATATAATAACCAAAATATTTGATCAAGCAATAGCCCAATCGCCTTTTGATAATCCATACACCAAGGTATACCCGAGTGCTTTCTTGCTATATAATTTGACAGAGAGACAAACTATGCAATTTGGTTACTCTAAGAAAGTTAATAGACCAAATAGACGGACACTGAGTCCCTTCCCCAATAACACTCAAGATATTAGCAGGCTAAGAAATGGCAACCCATACCTAAGGCCAGAATATAGCGACGTAATGGAACTGACTTTTTCCAGTAATTCTAGAAAGTTGAATTTAAATATGTCATCATCCTACAAAAATACAAGCGATGTTATCATGTGGTGGGATAGAGACTATGTTACATTTGATACAACTACATATGAGATCTTAACCGCTGGTAATGCTGAAAATTCAAAGAGCATGAACTTTAGCGGGAATATTATGTATCGCCCAATGCCTCTAGCAAGTATCATGATCTGGGGCTATAGCTGGAACTCTACGATCTCTGATAAAGGGGAAGCTGATTTTAATGGAAACTCAAAAGGCATGGGGTTTGGTGGGCGACTTACATTGAACATTCCAACCATTGCAAGGATTGAACTATCAGGAAATGGCAGAGGAAAAATGAAGATAACCACTGGAACCATACCAAGCAATTTCCGCGTTAATCTAGGAATTCAGAAATCATTTCTTAAAAACAAGTTATCTATTACTTTGAAAACAAATGACTTATTTGATACTGGTAAATTCATCATTGACACCTCAAATGAGGTAACAAATTCAATCACACAAGAAACCTATACTCAATTAATGTATGCAGAGCGCCAAAGACAAAAGCGAAATACATCGATAGTTATCAACTATAACTTTGGTAAACAACAGAAGAAAAAATGGAGTCGTGGTAATTTCTCTGGTCGATCAGGAGGAATGGGAGGTGGTGGCATGGATATGGACTACTGATCTAGGGTAATCTTATCTGCTCTACCATATTTTTTACTTTACTTGGGATTTCTGGGTATTGTTTTGATACAAAGTAAGCAACAAGAAAATTAACCACTGCACCAATTGCACCAATTGCATTTGGCTCAATTCCAAAGAACCAGTTTGGTTCCATGCTGCCCAAAAATGCAGTGGATTTAATGAACATGATTCCCTTATGCTGGAATACATATAATAAAGTCACCCCGATTCCAGCTAACATACCTGCAATTGCGCCTTCCTTATTCATTGTCTTAGAAAAAATACCCATCATTAGCGCTGGAAAAAGTGATGAAGCTGCCAAACCAAATGCTAAAGCGACTGTTCCGGCTGCAAAATCAGGAGGGTTAAAACCAAAATAACCAGCGACTGCGATGGATCCAGCCATGGCAACTCTACTTGCCCGAAGCTCATCCTTTTCCGAAATATCTGGCCTGAAAACCCCTTTTAAAAGATCATGCGATATAGAGGATGAAATAGCTAATAATAACCCTGCAGCAGTTGATAAAGCAGCCGCTAGACCTCCAGCGGCAACTAAAGCGATCACCCAATTGGGCAATCCTGCTATTTCTGGATTTGCTAATACCATAATATCCCTATCAACTTTTACCATTTCATTATTATCAAGACCAGTATACTCAATAAGCCCATCTCCATTTTTATCTTCAAATTGTAATAAACCTGTTTTTTCCCAATTTCTAAACCAAGAAGGTCTTTCATTATATGCCAAATTGTTTTCTTTTGTTGGCTGATCGATCGTGGTCATTAAGTTCAATCTTGCCATCGCAGCCACAGCAGGAGCTGTAGTATATAGTACGGCAATAAATACCAAAGCCCATCCCGCCGATGATCTAGCAGCTTTTACTGATGGCACTGTAAAAAATCTCATAATAACATGAGGTAAGCCCGCTGTGCCTATCATTAAAGATAAAGTATAAAAGAACATATTAAATAAACTAAGACGCTTATTAGTGGTATACTCTTTGAACCCAAGCTCAGTAACAACCTGATCTAGTTTATCTAATAAATATGACCCATCTTCCATCGTGCTACCTAATCCAATCTGAGGAATTGGATTCCCTGTTAACATAAATGATATGAAGATCGCAGGTATCGTATAGGCAATGATCATAATAACATACTGAGCGATCTGCGTGTACGTAATTCCTTTCATACCTCCCATAACTGCATAGATAAAAACAATAGCCATACCAACCATTAATCCCTGATCATAATCAACTTCTAAAAATCTAGAAAATGCTACACCAATTCCTTTCATTTGACCAATCACATATGTTACAGAAGCTATGATAAGGCAGACCACCGCCACTACACGTGCAGTTTTTGAATAATATCGATCACTTATAAATTCAGGAACAGTGAAAGTCCCATGCTTCCTAAGATAGGGAGCAAGTAATAGAGCCAATAATACATAGCCACCGGTCCATCCCATTAAAAATACTGACCCTCCATAGCCAAAAAAAGCTATCAGCCCTGCCATAGAAATAAAAGAGGCTGCAGACATCCAATCAGCTGCAGTAGCCATTCCATTTGCAACTGGGTGTATATCTCCACCAGCGACATAGAATTCATCTGTACTGCGTGCTCTGGCCCAGAATGCAATGCCTATATAAATAGCAAAAGTAAATCCAACAATTATAAAAGTAAGTAATTGTAGAGACATATTAATAATTATAAATCTTATTTATTGGATGGCCTTTGTCTTTGATCGATCTGGTCCATTTTAAAAGCATAATAAAAAATTAGAATAACAAAAATATAGATAGATCCTTGCTGTGCAAACCAAAATCCTAGCTTGTAACCACCTATTTTTATTGCATTCAATTGCTCTACCAGTATAATACTGAATACATAAGAGGATATAAACCATATAGAAAGACATTTTACAATAAGGTCAATATTCTCTTTCCAGTACTTCTGATCTTTACTCATAACACACCATTTTTATTATCATAATTAAAAGAACCTTTTGAGTTGGTAGCTCATCAAAGATAGAATGATCGCTGCGACGACATCAGTAATAGGAGCAGCATTTGGAAATCCAAAGTTCCAAAATATAACACCTAATAGCCAAACCAAATAAACCTTCAAATCAGGCTGATATTACATAAAAATATTTCGGAAGGTGATGAATTTTAGTTGTTAAGATTTACTATGCTTCAGGCTTCTGATTATTATCGGATTGAATATCAGATTTTAGAATATTCTGAAAAATTTTATTTATAAATAAGAGTCGTTCGGATTCTTTATTGATCTCTAAAATATCTTTTTTAACCGTGATCGGCAATTGAATACCCTCCAAAAATTCATACGAGATCTTCTTACTCATATGAACCTCTAGGTCTGTATTAACTCCAAATCTTAGTAAAACTTTTAAATATGTATCCTGTAATTCTTGAAAATGGATCTTATCTATATCATTGTCTATTTCAATATATTTTACTTCACCAATCATAGTATCACCATCCATCTTTGTACTAACAACATCAAAAAGCTCTGTACCTTTCACTAGAATATCATATTCTCCATTTTGATATTCTTTGAATACCTTGGTTACTTTTACTCCACATCCTTTATAGAAAACTTCTTTACCCTGCTTTAAAATAATTCCAAAAGGTTTATCCTCCTCTATTGCATTCTTTACCATTTGTTTATAACGTGGTTCGAAAATATGCAAAGGAAGGTTCTCGTATGGTAATAGTACTAGATTTAGCGGGAATAGTGGCAATTTGAGCATTTTAAGATCGATTATTATTTTTTTGCTTTTTCAAAGTTTATATTTTTTTTAAAAATGTTGAATGTAAGGTTAACCAGAATTATCAAAACCATCAATCCAAACTTATAATGCTCATAGTGCGTTCCAGAGCCTAACATAAGAGAAAGTGCTTCAAAAGAGAAAACAAAAAGAATGAAGTAATTAATATATTTCATTCAACAGCTATTATTTCTGATTCGGTTATTACGGGGACAGGCAATAGAGTTTTTGCTGGTGCAATTATAAATCCAGGAACTGTAGTTGGTGACAATGTAGTTATAAATACTGGTGCAATTGTTGACCATGACTGCAGAATTGGGAATCATACCCAAATAGCACCAGGGGCAAAATTAGCGGGAAGCGTTATTGTAGGTGAAGGTAGTTTGGTAGGTATTGGTGCGACAATAATACAAGGTATAAAAATTGGTAAAAATTCAATAATAGTTCGAGAACTTCCACATATTCTTACTAATTGTAACGTGAAAAAGCTAGTAACTGATCTAATAGAGGAATTGATAGAGACAAACGATTCGAAATCTTTAGAAAAACAAATTAATATTGAATCACAGCTTTTAAATCAATCTATTGAAAAACTCATAGATAAAACAATTGTTATTGTGGAAAACCTACTGAATGAATGTGATGTGAATATTTCTTCTGTTGATGGTTTTATTCTAGTGGGTGGTTCTACAAGACTCGAAATTGTTAAAGAAAAGCTAAAAAACAAATTTAAGATTAATATTTTCTCCGAGTTAGACCCTGATTTGGTTGTTTCTTGTGGAGCGGCAATGCACGGTTATGAACTATTAAATGGTTCTAAAAATCTTCTCTTAGATGTTACACCTTTATCACTTGGAATTGAAACTATGGGGGGACTAATGGAAAAAATTATTCCTAGAAATTCTCCTATACCTGCAATAAGAGAACAAATTTTTACAACTAATGAAAATGGACAGACTTCGATTAAAATTAAAATTTTGCAAGGTGAGAGAGAGGTGACTTCTGCAAATAACACACTTGATGAATTTATACTATCTGGGTTAGAACCAAAACCTGCTGGAATTCCAAGAATAAAAGTTAGATTTTCTTTAGATGTAGATGGTATTTTATTTGTGTCAGCGATTGATGAGTCTTCTGGAAAAGAAAATAATCTTGTTGTTAAAACTAATGATCAGCTTTCTATTCAAGAAATGAAAGAGTTAGTTTCGTCTAGTATACAGAATGCGAAAAAAGATATTGACTTAAGATTATTGATTGAAACTAAAATTAAAGCTACAAAATTAATAAATGAAATTAATAATGTTAAACCTATGATGAATGAATTATGTACATCAAAAGAATCTAAGGAAATAAACAAAATTATAAAATTAATGAAAATTGAATTAAAGAGTGATAATAAAGACAAAATTAGTAATTTAGTAGATGAACTTAACGATAAAACTAAGAATTTTGCCCAAAAAATTATTGACAGTAACTTCTCTAATTTTGTTGGCAAAGAAATTGACGTATTGGATAAATCATGACAAAAATTATATTTGTTGAACCTGATGGAAAGGAAGTTACAGTCAACGCACAGAATGGGTTATCCCTTCTTGAGGTGGCTCATAATAACGGAATTTCTCTGGAAGGGGCATGTGAAGGTTCTTTAGCTTGTTCAACTTGTCATATTATCGTTGAAAAAGAATTTTTTGAAAAACTACCTGAACCATCGGAAGAAGAAGAAGATATGCTTGATTTAGCATGGGGTCTTACACATACATCAAGGTTAGGATGTCAAATAATTATAAATGATGGTTTGGATGGAATGAAAGTAAAGGTCCCAAGTGGTACAAGAAATATGAGTGTGTGATATGGGTTTGAAATGGACCGACTCGAGAGAAATAGCAATTTTACTTGAAGATTCTTATCCTGATGTTGATAATATAAATCTTCGATTCACAGATCTTCATAAATGGATTATTTCACTTGAAGATTTCGATGATGATCCGAATTCTTCTAATGAAAAAATTTTAGAATCTATTCAA
>CAJVZI010000072.1 GCA_913020665.1 uncultured bacterium
CAAAAAGACGTGACCCAAAAACAAAAACATCTGCGTTTATAGATTATTCTTTCCAAATGACAGAAGGTAATAGTGTAACGAGTGGATCATTTTATTTTAATGCTTTAACGGGTGATGAAGAAGAAAAGAAGATCGTACCACTAAGTTGGGATCAAAGCCATGTATTTAACACAACACTATCTATTACCGAGCCTGGCATAAATGGTTGGGGCTTAAGTTTGATTGGAAAATTAAGTACTGGATGGCCTTATACACCTAATATTCCATTTGCGGGATATGTACCATTACCAAATAGTGATCGTAAACCATTTCAAAGATCATTAGATATGAGGATCTATAAGAATTTATCATTGATGAATATTGGTTTTGAATTCTTCATGAAGGTCTATAATGTATTAGACCTACGAAATGAAAGATATGTCTTTACAGACACTGGTCGATCGGAATACACTTTTATCAATCGCTCACTCCAGGAGACAGATGGTTTTAAAGCTCACTATGGTGAGCCTGGAGTCCATACATGGGAAGAATATTTTACACGACCTGATTATTTTTCTCCGCCTAGATTGTTAACATTTGGTTTGAGTGTTGATCTATGATAAATAATAATAGATCTTTAATAGTTGTTCTGCTACTGCATGGTCTGTTTTTTTCAGGACTTATTGCTGGACCGTTATCAATAAAGAAAAACAAATATCCAAATGGTCCACAAAAAGACTGGAGCCAAAGGCAGTTTGCAAAATACTATAGAACGATCGATAGATATTCAAAGAGGACTGCAGATTCAGATGACCAGATACTTAGAAGGCAAGATGCTATAATATCAGGTAACAAAATAACGACGCAAATCTGGAATTATGGTTCTATATCTGAACCAGGGAACAGGGTAACAGATATTATTTGGGAAGGCCTAGGCTATGGATATGAATTCGGCCCATTTATCTGTGCAGAAGTTCCTCTGTTGTCAAATAACCATCCTGATGCATATCCAAAAGTTGAAAATGGAGATACAACCTGGTACGCTAGGGTGATCAGTGATGGACTTGTTACGGACCCTGAAAGATCACCAGATGGATCGGAATATTGGACCTGGGAACCCTTAGCATACAGCGATGAAGGTTTATATTTTGCTAATCCTGATTATGATAAGATTCCTACTGCTAGTGATATAGATCGAGATTTTGATGGTAAGCCGGATAGTTGGTCCAATGATTGGTATAATCCTAACCTCAAAGAATTTGTTTGGCCTGGAGATCTAAGACAAGGTGCATCGAATGCCGATGAAGAAGCATTCTTTGTTTGTGATGATAGAAAGAATAAAGAATTCGATTACTATCCGTTTCCTGATGACTCATCACGTAAGGGACTAGGCCTACAGGTAGAGTATCGATATTATCAGTGGGCGAATCCTTTAGCAGAGGATATTATTTTTTTAATATATAAAATAACCAACAAAAGTCCCAAAGATCTAAATGATGTTATTTTTGGCATGTGGGGCGATCCACATATTGGAGGACCTAGCGATTGGAGCGATGATCTATCATATTTTGATCAAGATATCAACATGGTATATTGTTGGGATGAGGATGGAAGCGCCAGCGGCAGTGCAAATAACCCTGGGTATTTTGGCTATAAATTTCTTGAAAGTCCTGGAAATCCATATGATCAGATAGATAACGATGGAGATGGCATGATAGATGAAAGCAGAAGTAATGGGATTGATGATGATAATGACTGGGATCCAGAAAAAGATGATATTGGTGTAGATGGGGTTCCTAATACAGGTGATATGGGTGAAGGCGATGGTATCCCTACGGCAGGTGATCAGTATGATATTAGACAGCCTGGCGAACCCAATTTTGAATGGACCGACCTAGATGAGTCTGATATGGTTGGATTAACTGGATTTACCTCACCACCTTTTTCTGGTACCACTATTGCTGATGACCAGCGGGTCTTTGATGATTTTTTACAACCTGGTGTTTTTGATTCAGCGAATGCGACCCAGTCAGGCGACTATGTCTTTATATACAGTTCAGGGCCTATCTCACTACCGGCAGGTGAAACACGACGTTTTTCTATAGCCTTATTAATTGGTGAAGACTATGATGACCTAACGCTTAATGCTATTACTTCTCAGGATATCTATGAAAGAAATTATCAGTTTGCAAAACCACCAGATAAGCCAACGGTCACAGCCATACCTGGTGACGAACGCGTTACACTATATTGGGATCATATAGCAGAAGAGTCATTAGATCCAATTTCTGAGGAGTATGATTTTGAAGGATATGTTATTTATAGAAGTACCCACCCGCAGTTTTTAGACCAGCAGACCATTACTGATGCAAATGGGTCAAAGTTCTTATTTGAACCATTAAAGATGTATAATGGTGCACCTGCTCGTTTTGATCTGGATAATGATTATTATGGTATGAGTGAAATAGTATATCCAGGAAGAGGCGCCTATTATACTTTAGGCGATAATACTGGTTTGGTACATTCTTATATTGACTCTAATAATGTATTAAATGGACAATCCTATTATTATGCGGTTGTATCCTATGACCATGGTTCTAGAGAGTTGGAGATTCCTCCAAGTGAATGCTCTAAAACCATTACATTGAATCCCACAACAAATGAACTAATTACGGACATTAACACCGTACGGGTCGTACCGAGTTCCCCTGCTATAGGAGTTGTAAATGGTACTATACAGAATAATGAGATCATTCATAAAACTGGAGTGACAACAGCTAAGATCTTTTTAGACATAGTTGACCCATATAGTTTACAGGATAACAATCAATTTGAAATAACATTTCGAGAATCGCCCACTCGGTATAGTATAAAAGATCTTATGCTTATAGAAGAATCAGTCACTATATCTATTGAGCAATACAGAAAACTATTACATGGGAATATTGACCTTGGATCAGTTGCCGTCAATGATGAAAGTGGTAATACTTATTTTATTAATGATGATTTTGAATTGCTAGATACGACAGGAAAAATAAAGGGAATTGATGGAGGAGGTATGATCGATGGCAACACTTATACCGTGTCGTATTTGTATTACCCAATTATCAATAGTGAGGCCATTGACCTTGAATTAACAAATCCAATTGTAGATGGAGTAAAAATAACTGCTAAAGATGTGGTCTTAGCTTTGAATGAAGAAAATACAAAATGGTCTCCAACTTCATCCTGCACGTGGGAACCAGAGGTGATTCCTTTTAATGGTGCAGATCAATTCATGTATCCAGGTGCCTATGAAGTACGATTTTTTAATGAGATAGTTGACACAAGTAGTACCTCGCTTCATCCTAGTTTTGGTAATTCAAGAATGAATTTTGAAGTTTGGGATGTAACCCCAGGAAGAGTACCATTTAAAGAAGAGGTCACTATCATTGAGGAAGGTGACGATCCCGATAGCCTGTGGTCTCCAGGAGATAGAGCAATTATTATGGATGGTCAGCCTTTAGGCGGAAAATGGGAGTTTACATTTTTCTTACCTGATAGCGGTGATACGATAGCAGCGAGCGAGGGCGATATATTTTTTATAGATACTCATCGACCATTTGCAGCAAGTGATACCATGATCTATACAACACTAGCAACGCAATATGATAAGACAGTTGCATCAACAAAGCTAGATAGTATCTATGTTGTTCCTAATCCTTATGTTGTCACAAATGTATTAGAGCAGTTAGATCTTCAGAGTCCAATGGATCGTGGTCCCAGAAAGATCTATTTCACTAATCTTCCAAAAGAATGTACGATCACAATATATACTGTAAATGGAGAATTGGTAGAAACCATTAAGCATGACTCAGAGATAGATAATAGTCAAGAGCATTGGGACCTGACCACAAAAGACAACTTTCCTTTAGCTTATGGTGTTTACCTTTATCATGTAGACGCACCTGGAATTGGAGAAAAATTAGGGCGATTTGCGGTGATCAAATGAAATATGCTCTAATCATTTTAACCTATGCTATCAGCATCTGTTCAGCACAATTTGGTAATAACCAATCCATGAGCAAAACGGGAACTACGGTTGCTCAGTTCTTGAAAATAGGGATGGATGCGAGAAGTACTGGAATGGGTGGTGCTGTCGCCGGTCAAAAAGCTATTTTGAGTGGCATTTATTGGAACCCTGCTAGTATTGCAGGTCATAAAGGTATCGGCGTCCAGTTTGGTTCATATGATTGGTTGGTTGCAATGAAATATCAATTTGCAATTGTTGGTATAGACCTAGGAGAAAAAGGTGTAATTGGGTTAAGTGTGATCAATCTCTCTTCACCAGATGACCTTGTCCGTACTGTTTCAGAACCTCATGGTACAGGTGAAAAGTTTTCAACAAATGATCTCTCTGCAGGTTTTACCTACTCAAAAATGTTAACAGACCGTTTTTCTCTTGGTGGTTCCTTTAAATATATCCAACAGAATATTTGGCACTCAACTGCTAGAACATTTGCTGTTGATATAGGAACACTTTTTGAGACCCCTTTTTATGGTACAAGGCTAGGCGTTTCAATAAGTAATTATGGTGGTAAAATGAGAATGGAGGGAAGAGACCAGAAGATCAGTGTTGACCCAGATCAGGATAATCAAGGTAATGTAGAATTTGTTAATGCGGTTTATGAAACGGAATATTTTCCTCTGCCATTATTTTTTCGAGTGGGTTTATCAGGTGAATTTATAAAAACAGAATCGGTTACATTGGCATATGGCATAGATGCACTCCATCCAAATGATAATACAGAATACTTGAACTTTGGTTTAGAATTAGATTATCGGAAATTAATTTTTATAAGAGGAGGGTTGCCGTCATTTTACAAACAGGATAAAATTGAAGGACCTTCTTTTGGTATAGGTATGAATTATTTAATAGATCGTACCTCTACATTATTAACTATTGATTATTCATTATCTGATTATGGACCGTTGGGTGAGATCAAGCGATTAAATATTAGCTTTAATTTTTAATCGCTATGATAGTAAGAGCATATTCTGGTATATATAAATTTAAACTCCTTCATTATCTTTTTCTTTTTTTAACATTATTAACTGGTCAAACAGGGACTTGGATAGAATTGCCCAATGCACCAGTAGTGACAAGATTTAATGATATTCAATTTTTAAACGAGAACCTAGGTTGGGCAGTCAATGGTTGGGGGCAAATATATCATACGCCAGATGGAGGTGATAGTTGGGAATTACAATTTGAACAATCTGAAACACATTTTCGCTCTGTTGGATTTTTTGATGAGTTAAATGGTTGGGCTGGTAATGTAGGTGATGGTGAATTTGGTGCAACTGATATCATAAATCTGTATCATACTTCTGACGGAGGTTCTTCTTGGATGCCTTTCGATGATTTTACAGGTCCTTCTCCTCAGGGTTTATGCGGTATACAGGTCATCAACGATACGGCCATGTATGCAGTTGGGCGAGTGAGAGGTCCTGCATTTTTTACTAAAACAGTAGACAGGGGTGAAACCTGGATATCCTATGATTTTGATCAATATGTTTCAGTTGCAGGTTTAATTGATCTACATTTTTTTAATCCTGATACTGGATTTATTGTTGGGTTAACCAATATAGACCATGAGGATTCAAGGGGCATTGTTTTGAAGACCACTGATGGAGGTGAGACTTGGATGCCCTCATTCATAACATCTAGGTCGGGCGAGTGGGCATGGAAGGTTGATTTTCCATCAGAGAGCGTAGGGTATGTTTCTTTACAGCGAAATTATGAGTCCCCTATATACTTCCTAAAAACAATCGATGGTGGTGAGACCTGGAATGAAATGCTATTCATGAATGATTATTATTTTATCCAAGGTATTGGTTTTATAAATGATACCTTAGGCTGGATGGGAGGAAATAGTAGTCTACCTACTTATGTAACATCAGATGGCGGCGAGACCTGGAATTCTGCAGGGTTTGGAAGTCGTGTAAATCGTCTTGATTTTATAGATCAAAATATTGGTTATGCATGTGGGCAAACTATATATAAATACACTGATGCCTTGAGTATTGGAAATGAGGAGAAGGTATATTCTATTCTACCAGATACTCCTGTTATCAATTACCCTAATCCATTTAATCCATCCACAACTATCGTAACATATATTCCAGAATCAGGCCTATTGCAGGTCTCAGTTATTGACCTTCTAGGAAGAAATATAAGAATGCTCTATGATGATATGATCTATGAAGGAGAATCATGGAAGGAGATCGTTTGGGATGGTCTAGATAATAATAGAAGGAAAGTACCTGGAGGAGTTTATTTTTGTCAGATCAGGAATGGACAGGCGTCAATGAATCATAAAATGATCTTGCTAAAATAATTATCAAAAAACCGTACAGTTTGAAAATAGGTCCTCGATTGATTCACGTTTTCTTATTAAACTTGATTTATCACCATCTAAGAGAATTTCGGCTGCTTTAGGTCTTGTGCAGAATTGGTGAGACATGGTAAAGCCATATGCACCTACATCCATAATAGCCACAAGATCGCCTTCATCTATATCTGTGAATTCTCTATCAATTGCTAATCGGTCAGTATTCTCACATATTCGTCCGGTGAAATCAACGGTCTGAGTTGTTTCTGCGTCAGGATATCCTATCTTGTATATACGATGATGTGCATTATATAATGCAGGGCGCATCAATGTTTCCATACCTGCATCAAGGCCTATAAATTTTTTATAACTATTTTTAATTCCAGTAACCTTTGATA
>CAJVZI010000073.1 GCA_913020665.1 uncultured bacterium
TCAGGACCTATTTTTTCTTTAGATAAAAAGGGTAGAAATAAAAAGGAAGGTATCCTTGAAGATGGGGTAATGATTAGTGAGACGAATTTTGAATATTATGAAACTGGACAGAAGATGAGAGAAATATCGTCTGATTATGACAAAGATAGAATGTTAGCGTTGATGGTAGAGACTCGTTGGTATAAAACTGGACAGAAAGAGAGTGAAAATAAAGATAAGGGGAATGGAGAATCTTCATTTACTGATTGGTATTTAAATGGACAGAAGAAGTGGGAATTAAAAAGGAATAAGGATGGAAAAGAAATTATTAAAAAATGGAACGAAGATGGTTCTGTGAAGGAATGATTGAATGAAAAAAATCAATCCTTCATCATCTCCATTTTAAAATCAACAAACTTATCTACTGTGGTTGGTTGATTTAATATCTTCTCCCTCCGAATCCGACATTTGATTATGTTTCCTATGGATGAAGGATATTTGGAAACCTTATATCCATTTTCCACCATATATCTATGTATTTTAGTAAACCCCCATCCTTTATTGTAGAGTTCCCATATCTTTTTATTTCTTAATTTTAGTTTAGGAAAATGATAAAGGTATGGTGTGGTGGAAAACTGATGAGTAACTACAAGATATTTTAATGTTAAGTAAGGTCTCCACCCCACATACGGAACAGTATGACACCTGAACGATTTCAAAAGATCAAAAATGTATTAGATAAACGTCAGCCCGATCTTACAATTGTTATGGACAATGTTCATAAACCTCATAATTTAGCAGCTATTATTCGGTCTTGTGATGCAATTGGCATAGGCCATATTCATGGCATATCTAAAAATCACGATAAAGTTGGGGTTAATCTTAAAGCTGCAAGCGGATCTAACCACTGGGTTAGACTTCATACTCATACTAATAAAAGAAAATTATTTGCAAATTTAAAAGATAAGGGACATACTATTTTTGCTGCAAACAATAGCGCTAAAGCAATTGATTTTCGCACCGCAGACTTCACAAATGCTTCCACTATTATTTTAGGCGCAGAATTAGATGGAGTTTCAGATGAGGCAATTGAACTATCTGATCAAGAAATTAAAATCCCAATGAACGGGATGGTTGAAAGCCTTAATGTATCCGTAGCAAATGCGGTGATATTATTCGAGATACAGCGCCAAAGACAAAGGGCCAACCTATATAAAAAAAGGCAGATAGATAATTATGAATACGAACGATTACTTTTTGAATTTTCGTATCCAGAAGTGGCACAGATCTTAAATAAAAAAGGCGAGTCTTATCCAAAATTAGATGATAATGGACAGGTCATCGCATGATATATTAATCTAGAAATTTATCCCAATATAGATCGTATTAAAGAATCCTTTGGAAGATACTGGCATGGTAAAGGTTTTAGTATGCCCTTGTTTAGTAAATGTAATAGTTTGCTGATCTTCATAGCGCTCGCTAGATAGAGAATAACCTAAGGAGAAACCGTAACTAGATGTAGTTGATATATTGAAAAAAATATCAGAACCAAACTCCCCTAATTGTTCACTAGCGACTCCTATGATCGAGCTATCAAACATTAGTTCAGGTATCAAAGCATTTAAATTTAAAATACCTAAATAGTTAGGAGAGAGCTCACTCCCTAGACCTAAAAAAACAACCCCTGTAATGGATTTAGAATTGAACCCAAAGAATACCTCATTCAGCACATCATTACTATTGAATTCAATATAATTTGAGTAGCCCCCACCCATTAACATATTAGGTAAAACCTCTCGCATAAATCCTAATGATGTATTTAAAGTAGTATTTTTATCTAATTCAGTAATACCTGATGTTTCAAGAAATAATCCACTTCTTGTCTGAATCTCAAAAAATCCATCTATTTCAAAATCTGAAGTGCCAAAATTGGCAAAGATACCTGAACTCATTCCAAATTGATTTTCTGGGATAGGATTAATTTGTCCTGATTTTTGTCCCATGACCATGGATAGCATTATTAAAAGAGAAAGAAATCTCATTTTCTCTACCTCCTGATCTTTAATTGCAAATTATCAGAAGCGATAGATCCAAAAAACCCAAATCCACCCTCAATACCAATAGACCTTCCTTTCGTAGTTGGATAATTCAATAGCGCATTAGAATATTCACCTAATTCACCTACAATAAAATATTCATAATAATTATCATCCATAACAGTAAGACGGATGAAATAATCCTTGGTCTCATTTCCTTCTAAATTTTGTTCGCAAAATTCACTAAAGACACTTTGTGAATTTTGAGATTCATCCCCCAGATCAATTATATAAGGATCAAAATATCCTCCACACCAGTATGAACTTGATGTATCCTCCCACCAGTTACCAAAAATAACCTCTCCAGTGACCATTCCCATACCCATTGTTTGGGTCCAGTGAATATCAAAAGGTTCATTTACAATTACCGTATCAACTGACCTGCCTTGCATAGATAGAGAGTCTAATTCTGGACGAACTGGTGTTGTGAGAGAACCTGAAACTATATCATAACCAGGAGCAGATATACTTAAGGTGTAATTGGTCTCGGGCTGCGGAATAAATGTTCCAGTGGTATCAATGTAAAAATTGATATGAATATTATTTGTATCGTAAAACGTTGTATCCCAATCAAACGTATAACCATAGAATGTAAATGTCGTGTCAAAATATATAGTATCTATAAAAGTGACCTTGTCTATATACGAAAATTCATAATTATTACCTTGGTCGTCAGCGATGATTACCGCTGCGTCTTTGATAAGTGCAGCAGGCTGATAAATGGAATCTACCACCCAATATCCATCTTGTACATCATCGCATTCCCAGCATTCATCATTATCACAGTCACACCAGTATAAGGTATCAACATATGATAATGTTTGTGAGGCTTCGTCTAAATTGGTTGTCCTGTACAATCCAATATAACTTGGATAATCTTCATCTATGTTGATCAAACCAAATACATTCAATACATGGTCATAGTCTGACTCAAGATCTTCCCATTCAAGATCGGGGTATATGCATCCCATGATACTTAAAAAAAGTAATGTAGATAAAATTTGGTATGATCGTTTAAAATTCAAACTTGATCCCAAAAGTAAAAATTAATGGAAACATTGGAACTGGCCTACGACGCACACCTAATTGATCTCCTGTAAGCGGGTCTGTGTTAGTATCATATGTATACTGCAATATATTGAGGTTCTGAGTCAAATTCATTATCTGCCAATAGGTGTCATACTCCTGCCCAAATATATTTCCCCCTTTACGTGTTAGACCAATATCAACTCTGAAATAGTCATCATATCGCTCTGTATTCTTCTCACCTACGATATAACTATCATATGGATACCAGACCATATTGCTATATAGATCCTGTTCCCATTCATAAAGCCTTCCCAATATTTTTGTATATGGATTGCCGCTTGATCGTGTAAGCCCAGCACTAAATTCAAGATCTTGTGACAACTCAATGTTGCCAACAATATTAAGAGTATGGGTACGATCAAAATTAGGGTAGTGCCATCCACTCGGATCGGTGTAATATTTTGTTCTTGCATAGGTATATCCGACCCAGCCATTTAATTTTCCTGAAGACTTTTTTATCAGTAATTCTATACCATGGCTATTCCCTTTTGTATCCCAAAACTCATTTGTAGTTGAATCACTCTCTGCTCCTTCTACTGTGTTTGTATTCTCTTGCTTGAGTGTTAATAGATTATCAAAATCCTTATGATACACCTCTAAACGATAAAAAATATTCTTTGGGGACATGTACTCTAGACCGCTAATAATATGCTGGGCAACACTTGCTGGCTTATCTTTTGGGATGCCTAACCAGAGTTCTACTAACCTGAGATTTTCATCCTGATTATTCGCTGTAGTAAGAAATTGATGATAGAGCCCCCAATTAAGTTTAAATGCTATATCCTTAGAATAATGATATTTCATACTCAGTCTGGGGTCAAAGTAGATATTATTATGCAGATTATAATGGGTACTCCTAAGTCCAAATTGAAACTTTAATTTTTCAGAAACATCCCACTTATCTTGAGCAAAAATTGCGATCTCACGCGTGTTATTCACCAAAGAGAGCAAACTAAAATCGAGGGATGTATCTTGGGTTGCAATGCTAATATCAAGACCAAGGTCAAAATTCACATCCTTTACTTGAAAACCTCCAGTCACTGTATGGTCTTGGGCTGCTTGCCAGGTAAGTGCTGTCTCGATCGTATTATCCTTGATGATATCAAATGCTCTAAAGGTAACATCTGAGAATAGCTCTATTGTAGAATCAGTATATGTATAAGTATTTCTATCTTGAGCACTAAGTTCAAAATCAAACCTATATCTACTATGTGAAAAAAAGGTCTTTGCAACAAGATCTGGAGCTATGATCCAACGCCAGGTAAGCCCATTTGTATGATTTCCCCATGGCCATTTAACACCAAAACCAGTTTCTGATCTGACATTTACATTTGTTCCGGATGATTCAAGGGTCTCCTCAAAAGAAAAGTCTACTATATCATCACCATAGAACCTTGAGTATGTAAGACGATGGTCTTGATCTATATCTACATTGATCTTTACCTGATAATCATAGAAATAATAGGGAAATTGAAAATATATATCAGAACCATCAATTCTTTGACCAATTGGGATCTTTAGTGCATCAATAACCGTATCAAAATAGGTCCGCCGTCCAGATATCATCCATGAACCTTTCATCCCTCTCCAACTTGGTAAGGGGCCTTCTATCAGACCTTTACTAGATATAAGTGATATATTTGCCGAGCCTTTTACTTTTCTTGTATTCCCCTCACGATTAAGAACATTTAATATAGCTCCCATCCTTCCTCCATATCGAGCAGGGAATCCACCTGCATGAAAATCTGCTTCTTTTATGGCATCTGTATTAAAAGTTGAAAAGATACCTCCTAAATGATATGGATTATATACAGCGATACCATCTAACATGATAAGGTTCTGGTCAGGGGTACTACCTCGAACGTAAAGCGCGCTAGAAAAGTCACTGGTAGTTTGAACCCCTGGGAGCATTTGGAGAGTTCTAAATACATCTGGTTCAATAAATGCTGGTGCCGAGTTTATTTCCCTTATATCTAATGATATCTGACTGCTTTCCATGGACCTTTCAAATTTTTGACGCTCTGCTGTAACGAGCACCTCTGTGGTTTGAATAATCTCTTCATTTAAGCGGACATCTAATCGGATTGGCTTACCTTCCGATAGTTCTATATTTTGCTTAAATATCCCATATCCGATCATGGTCACATTGATCTCATATTTTCCAACTGGTATATTTGAGATCACAAAATAGCCATCCTGGTTCGTTGCTGCTCCTAAGGAAGAATTACTCAAGAATACATTAGCATATGAAATAGGTTCTCCACTAGTATCATCCCTAACAAAGCCATTTACACTAGATATATTCTGACTGAAAACATATGACGAAAAAAGGATTATACTAGAAAATGCTAATTTCATTTATAATTAATATTCAAATATAGTTTTCATTATTAGCGTTAAGCCTATTGCTAAAAGAAAGATGTTAGAATAAATCGTATATTTATTTTCATCTATTCTAAAATAAAAATATTTTTCAACTATAAAGAAAATCCCTGGTCCTAAAAACCAGTAATAATTAAAGAAACTTAAAAATGTAATTCTATCTACTGTTACCATCAAAGTCATTAACTGTATTAATGCCATTGAAAAATAACAAACTGCAATCGTTGCTCTTTTACCCTCTTTAGACAACTTTTTACTAAATATGGCTCCCGAAAGTAATGCTCCCCCAAGATTTGTAAAGCCATGAATAATCCCCAATATCATTAAATATATAGACTCATTTTTAAGAAGAGATTTAATAAAGCTATCAATAAACTGTATATAATTCCTGAAAGAAATTATCATTAAAAATATTCCAACTATGAAATTTGTGTTTATTATATCTGAACTAGAATAATACAAACAAATAATTACAAGAGGTAAACTGTAAACAACCAATCTTTTATAGAATGTGATGTCTATTTCGTTTCGATTACCTATCAGTTGAAAAATATTTATTAAAAGTGATATTGGTAATAATAAAATAAGTACGTACTTAAAATCATACCCAAGAATCAATAATAATGGTGTACCGAACAATAAAACTCCAGTACCAAAAATGGACTGAATTATTGAAGTAATTGATACTATAAATAATATATCAAAAGACATTATGTTTCTCGTTACCTATTCATTTTAGAATCTATTAGATATTACATAGATGATAAATAAGCTAAAATTCCAGCGGATAAGGAAACAAATAATTATAAATCATCACATTTATCATTAAGCGACATTATAGCTTTCGCA
>CAJVZI010000074.1 GCA_913020665.1 uncultured bacterium
TCTGGAAAACGGATCTCAACATCGTTCTTACTCGGTCTCGTAGGGCTACTTTCTGCCCACAAAGAGACGCCAAGAGCCAGAACAACTATCATTGTTATCGCTTTTCGCATTAAAACCTCCAAGGGTTGTTTATTTAAATTACTATTTATGTACGGTAGGTATGTGGAGTGCACTTATAAGGAAGAGATCAAACTAACTATCTTATCCAAGGCAGTCTAATATAGTACTGTGTGAAAAATATTTGCAAGGAGTAATTCGTTTAAAGGCAATAAAAGAATAAAAGGCATAAAATTGATGATATCTTACATCCAGCTAGGCACTGATGAGGTGATATCCAATAGTGGAAGTATAACAAAATATAAAAGAGTTACTAATACAATGATCACCAATAGATTCAATCGAAGACCAGTCCTCGCCATCTGAGGAATAGAGAGATGGCCGCTTGCAAGTACGCATGCATTTGGACCAGTTCCTGATGGAAGCATAAATGCGCATGATGCGGCGATCGTGGCAGGGATCATTAGCAGATAAGGATGAAAACCCCCTGCCTTAGCAAGACCAGCCAACACAGGTAGAAAGATCGCTGTAGTCGCTGTGTTAGAATTGATCTCTGTTAAAAAGACCATTGCAGTTACAACCAATAATACAACTAGTAAGATCGGTATACCCTCTAAGCTCATAGTACTAGCGATCCAATTGATCAATCCAGAGGCTCTAAATGATGATGCTATAGCCAACCCCCCACCGATCAACATGGATAGGGCCCAGGGAATCTCTTTTGCATCTTCCCATTCAAGAAGACGTGTTTCTTTACCCTCTTCATTCTTACGACCACTTGGTATACTAAACAAAGCTATGGATGCTAAAAATGCGACTGTAGAATCCTTAGCATAACCTTCAACCCCAAGAATAGTGGACCACCAATTTCTGAAAATGAAGCCCAAAGCATATAAGATGATAATAATAGCAACCTTCTTTTCTGCAGCTGACATTGGTCCGAGAGCTTTATACTCCTGCTCTATGATCTGATCTGAGCCTTTAAGATCACCCTCGATCTTAAAATATTTTACAAGATAGATCCATGATATAGGTAAAAATACAGCAACGAATGGTATCCCAATTTTTAACCAATCCGTAAAAACAAGTGGAGGTGCTTCCGGAAAAATTTCTTCAACGGTACTGACAAAAAGAAGATTGGGTGGTGTTCCTACCAATGTACCCGTACCTCCAATACTTGCTGCATATGCAATACATAGCATCAAGGCTGGTGCAAATTTGGAGATATCAGCACCCATCTCCTGCTCCCTGTATAGTATTGCCATACCAATCGGTAGCATCATTAACGTGGTTGAATTATTAGTGGTCCACATAGATAGTACACCGGTCGCTAACATAAAACTAAGTATGATCTTCTTTCGGCTTGTACCCAAAGTTCTGATGGTGAACAAAGCGATACGTTTATGTAGGTTATTGGTCTCGATCGCCTTCGCAACAAAAAATGCACCTAAGATCAATAGAACAATATGATTTCCATAGCTTGCTGCAAGCTGGCCTGAGTCAAGTACACCCAATAAGGGGAAAAGTGCTATAGGCAAGAATGATGTGGCAAAAATAGAAATGGCCTCGGTGACCCAAAATACTGCCATTAAGAGTGACACTGCCGCAGCCTTCATGGCAAGGGGATCCATATTCTCTGGCGGGGGCAATAACAATAAAACAGTGAAAATGCTTAAACCAAGTACAAGTCCTATCTTTTGTCGCATGACCATATATTAATAAAAAAGGGGCTTTAAAGCCCCTTTTTGTTCAAAAGAAAAACTATTTATCCTAGGTATCTTCGGAGATTCTTACTTCTGGAACGGTGTCTGAGACGCTGAATTGCCTTCTCTTTGATCTGTCTAACACGTTCCCGTGTCAGATCGAATTCTTCACCGATCTCATTCAAGGTCATTGCACTATCACGGTTAATGCCAAAATACATCTCTAGAACCACCCGCTCACGCTCGGACAAGGTCTCTAAAGCACCATTGACCTCCTCACTCATGGATTCCATCATGATCTTTGCCTCTGGCTCTTCAGCCTCTGCATCTTCAATGATGTCTAATAGACTACTATTTTCCCCTTCTTGGAAGGGTGAGTTCAGAGAACTATGACGGCGTGAGTATTGCATAGCCATAAGAACCTCATCTCCACTCATCTCTAATTGGGCTCCAATCTCATCACCTTTTGGCTGACGCTCCACTTCCGCTTCCAGTTTCTCTGCGGCCCTTGTGATCTTTGTGATCGTTCCTACCCTATTAAGAGGTAAACGAATTAGTCTTGACTGCTCAGCTAGTGCTTGTAAGATCGATTGACGTATCCACCAAACAGCATATGAGATGAATTTAAAACCACGTGTATGGTCAAAACGTTTGGCAGCTTTGATAAGTCCCATATTGCCTTCATTGATAATATCAGCTAGAGATAAACCATTACCTTGATATTTTTTTGCGACGGAAACCACAAACCGCAGGTTGGCCTCCACTAGTTCTTTCATGGCTCTTTCATCGCCATCTTGAATCCTAATTGCTAGTTCAACCTCACGCTCCGGAGGTAAAGGATTGAACCTGCCGATCTCTGCAAGATACATACTGATACTTCCACTGGAAACCTTACTAGGTCTGCCTTTTTTCTTCTTCGTATCTTGTTCTTTTGTTTGGTTTTCTTCGGTCTTTTTTTCTGCGTCAGCAGTTTGCTGCTCTTCTTTTTTAGTTACTTTGGTCTTAGCCAATGAAGGACTCCCGATTGAATATGGTTTAAAATGTATTTGCGCTGGATAAAGCCGGCGAATTTAAACTAAATATTCTATTTAATAAATAGAATCTTCTGTGTTTGTTTGATATAGTTTGTACTTGCCTGAATGAAATAGGTTCCTGATGGTACATTCATTTTGGGTAGCCACCCAATTTTATTCTGTTGGTCATCCAATCTAGGAATAGAAAATTGTTCTATTTTCCTTCCAATAATGGAATAAATTGAAATATCAACTGGTTCTTCTGTAATACCATCCAAGATAAAATAAACAGAATTATTAAATGGATTTGGATATGCAGGAGACATAGTAAAGTAGCTTGGGTATTGGATATCATTGTTGTTGTCATCATCATTATGAACAAGATTAGGGTAACTAGAGATCCCATCACTATTGATAACGACCATTTCTGCATGTCCGAGACCTGCCCACTGATCGCTATTATGTGTTGGCGGTTGGGTCATAACCGCGTAGTAATCCGTTGATTCAGTAAAATGGAGTCCATTGCTTCCACCGAACACAAATAAGGTCTCACCATCAGAGAAAATAATATTTAGCTGGGACGCGGTTGTACCTGCATCGATAATATTAATTACCGCATTTTGGAAACCGATCACCATATCTCCGTGAGTTTCTATTTCTTTCATTACGTACAATAATATTAATTCGGAGTCTACTACATTTGCCCATCCCGTACTTTTCCAGTCTCCTCCTCCAAAAGTTTGAGGTGGATAGGCCTCTAACCAGGATAGATCAGACCCATTATCAGTCAGCAGATCGTAGAGTATCACCTTACTCACAGTGCCGTTATGTATAAGAGAATAAGATAAATTATTTTTATAGAACATCCAGGGATGGGGATTCGGGATAGAATTCGATCCAGAGGTTGCTACCCTTAAATGACCCAACCCTATTCTACCTGATTCACTCCCAAGTAAAGTTTCAACTGTGGTCCAATAAAGTGCTGAGTCATTCGTGGCAGGCGACTCGGAACGATATAGCGGAGAAATAGAATCTTGCTCACTATTATCATAACTTAATAAGGCCCACCCGTCCAACATATTCTCAGACTGGTAGTAGAATGTGGTAAGTTGAGATTGCACCTCTTCAACTTCAGGTCCAGAGAGCGATGGAAACGTAATATCTGATCTTGTACAGATCGCCCATAGTCTACATGCATTTAAAGGTTGCATGAACATCAAGATCAAAAGCATTAGTTTAATAATACGATCCATCACATTAAAGTTAACTGAACTATGCAATACTTTCAAAAAATAACCTTTCAATCTTTGGATTCGATATATTCTTCAATATGCTTCTCAAGCACATCTAGGGGCACCGCACCACTCCCAAGAACAATATCATGGAAATCTCGAATGTTAAAATTATCACCTAATTCCTCTTCAGCTCTACTTCGTAATTCTATGATCTTTAATTCACCTATCTTATATGCCAAAGCTTGTCCTGGCCATGCGATATACCGATCGATCTCAACTTGAATATCATTTTTTGTCTTTGCGGTATTGGATGCCATATAATCAATTGCCTCCTGACGGGTCCAACCAAAAGCATGCATACCTGTATCAACCACTAAACGGCATGCCCGCCACATTTCATAGGTAAGCTGGCCAAACTTACTATATGGGTCATCATAAAACCCCATTTCCTCGGCTAATTTTTCTGAATACAACCCCCAACCCTCCACAAAGGCAGTATAACCTGCATAGCGCCGGAACATTGGTATATTATCTAATTCTTGGGCCAATGCTATTTGAAGATGATGACCAGGAACTGCTTCGTGAATGGATAGAGCTTCCATTTCATATTTTGGTCTGGTCTCTAACTTGTACGTATTTGCCATAAAATAGCCTGAACGCCCAGCTTTTTGATTACCTGAATAGTAATAGGCTGTTGGTGAAGCAGTAGCTTGGTAATCTGGAATTGCTTTCACTCCATAAGGAAGTCTTGGTAAGCGTCCAAAGAATTTTGGCAATTGGGCGTCTGCTTTCTTACAAATTGCTCGATAACCATCTAGTAGCTCTTCTTCGTTAGTATAATAAAATCGAGGGTCCGTTCGTAAAAAAGTTAAGAATTCACTAAAGTCACCATCAAAATCAGAACCTTTTATGACAACATCCATTTCCTTTCGAATTCTTTGGACCTCCTTAAGACCGATCTGATGTATCTCTTCAGCGGTCAGATCTGTTGTGGTATAACTCTTGATCTGATATTGATAGTAATCTGAACCATCTGGGAAATCACTGCAGGCAATTGATTCCCTACACTGTGGCAAATATTCTTCTGTAAAAAAAGTATAAAGTAATTGGTACGCTGGGTAGACATCAGCCTCTAATGCGTTATTCACATGAGTAATCAGCTTTTGATGTTCATTGACAGGTATGGACTCCGGAAATTCTAGAAATGGTTTAAAAAGAGGGGAATCTTCATAAGGGGTATCAAATTGAGATCGGATCTGTTCTGGCACGGAACTTAAGACAACCTTTGGTGGCAACCACCCTAAGTCTAAACCTCGCTTCATGAGGTCAATGGTCTGAGATACTTTTTGGGGGAATGCGGTTAGCCTTGATATATAATTATTATAATCTTTGATCGTTTTAAATGGCATATAATCAGATATGCCAGCAAAACCTATCTGAATACCTCCCATTTGATCAATAGGCATAAGGTATGAAAGGAACACATACCCATTTATATTCTGTTTAATTCCATCAATGTAGAGGTCATAATTAAGTTGATCTTCTTTATCTAACTTAGATCTATCGATCTCTTCCACTTTTTGAAGTAGTTCACGGTTCTCATCTTGGCGTTTTATAACCATTTCATAAGAGACGTCATTCAATTTATGGTTAAATCGATTATCGCCTAAACGAGTTGCCCATTCTGGATGGTCAACTATACCTTTTTCCCATTGATCTTCGAGAAGCTCATGAAATTTTTCTGATTCTGAGACCTTACCCATATCGACTTCAGTTTCTATTTTTATTGAACAAGCTGATATAAGAATACCAGCAAAAAGCATTGAACGCCACATTGGAATTAAAATGTAAAACTTATAGAATAACCTTCAATATTATTGAAAATACCAAAATCGGTGAATACGTAATCTATATTGATCATAGGCCCTCTCGGTATCTGGTACTTTACACCTGCACCAAATGATAGACCCTGTTCGGGACCTATACCAATATTCTGATCGTCCTCTTGGAATGATAATTCGTAAAATGTATGAGATTTCCCAACTCTAAGAAAGACCATATCCATTGCACTATATTCAAGACCTATATTCAAATATTCTGGATTATTATTTGGGTGTATGGCATCAACAGCAAATAGGCATTTCATATTTGATGCAAATGTGAATTCCCTACTAATTCCAAATCTGAACATCAGAGGTAGTGGCCATTTTGCGGTGCCAAGGTTCCCGTCGATCCTATCATTATTTCCATAGATATTCTCATCTACATCAATATCCACTAGAGTATTGTTACCTTCCATTCCTAGTTTTCCGCCAAAATTAGATACGCTCATACCGATTCTCAGATCTCT
>CAJVZI010000075.1 GCA_913020665.1 uncultured bacterium
CTTCACCCACTAAAACCAAAGGTACTGATATAGTCATTTTTTCAGATCTACGCACACGCATGAGGTCAATATGAATCACTTCATCAGTAACAGGATGATATTGAATCTCTTTTATCATTGTGTACTGACTTTCACCACTTTGTGTAATTTCAAAAATCCTTTGTCCGGATTGCATCGCTTGAAATAATACTGATTTTTCAATAGCAATAATTACATTTGGTTCACCAGAATAATATAGCACACCAGGAACTAAACCATTCTTTCGGGCCACTTTTGAACCTTTACTACCTGTTTCGGATCTTTCTAAAATATCTAATTTGTAATAAGTTGATGCCATTATTTTCTTTCCTTATTAAAATTCAAACAAAGCACTAACCGATTCACCATTATGAACTCGGTTAACTGCCTCACCAAAAATATTTGCTACCGTTACTATTTTCATTTTATCAATCTGTTTATCTTCAGGAATTGCTATAGTGTCTGTAACAATAATTTTTTTAATAGTTGATTCATTTAATCTTTCAATTGCAGGTCCAGATAAAACACCATGTGTAGCTACTACGGTAACTGACCGCGCACCTTCGTCCATTGCGGCTTGAGCAGCATTAACTGTTGTACCCGCTGTATCAATCATATCATCAATAATTAAAACATCCATTCCATCTAAGTCCCCTATAAGATGATTAACCTCTGCTTGATTTGGAGCAAAACGTCGTTTATCTATTAGTGCAAAATGCATGCCTAAGTTTTTTGCATAACCTTGACTCATTTTAACAGAGCCTACATCAGGCGCTAAAACAACCGTATTATCTGAAGAGAAGTTTTCATCTTGAATAGCCTCAAACAAGACAGACCTGCTATATAAGTTGTCAAAAGGTATTTTAGCAAAACCCTGTATTTGAGTTGAATGAAGGTCAAGAGTAATAATTCTATCTGCACCCATGGCTGTTAAAATGTCAATCATTACACGAGATGAGATTGGAACACGAGGTTGATCTTTTCGATCTTGCCTACCATAACCAAAATATGGAATTAAAACTGTTACGGTATCTGCAGATGCCCTAACTGCAGCATCAACCATCAGTGCAAGTTCAATTATGTTCTCTGATGGCCCATTAGTAGATTGAATAATAAACACATCACATCCTCGCACATTTTCTTCATACTTTACCCATAACTCACCATCAGAGAAAGTGCGAATGGAGATGCTGCCTAAATCTTGATCAAGCGATTTTGCTATACCAAGAGCTAGGGCAGGATTACTTCTGCCGCTAAAGATTTTTAGTTTATTATTCATTGTCATTTAATTATTGCTGGGGCGCAGGGATTCGAACCCCAACTGCCTGGACCAAAACCAGGTGTACTGCCATTATACTACGCCCCAAATTAATTGGTGCTACAGATTATTAGGCTCTCGGATATGTAATAAAAGTTGTGTATTTAGGGGAAAAATATGACTCAGCAGATATTGCATTGCTTTCATCATCAAATATTCCATACACAGTCGAGCCCGAACCCGACAGACTGGCAAACCGAGACCCAAAGGCTTCTAGTTTCTTTTTTATTTTTCCAATCTCCGGATATGCTGGAACAACAATTGATTCAAAATCATTCTCAAAAAACTCAAACGGGACTATGTCCCTATTTAAAAAGCCGGCAAAATTAACCTGATCTCTACCCTCATCCAAAAAAATTTTATAACTCTTGTAAGCCCAATCAGTACTTATATGAAAATTTGGTATAATTAATAAATATACTCCATTAATAACGCCAGGAAGTCGTGTCAATTTTTCACCTATTCCATCTCCTTGCTGCAGACCACCATCAAGAAAAAAAGATACATCTGCCCCTAATGAGGTTGCTATAGAATGTAGCTCTTTTTCTGAAATATCTATTTTATAAAGCTTAACTAGCCCTTTTATAACAGATGCGGCGTTCGATGAGCCCCCTCCTAATCCACTTCCAGCAGGAATGCTTTTGGTAAGGTCAATAGAAACTCCACCAATATCATAATACTTAGATAAATGCTCCCATGCTCGAACACACAAATTAGATACATCATTACGTAGCCAACTAACATTTGATGTAAAGCTACACCCCGAGTCCTGTAGTCTTAATGATATTGTATCATGCAATTCTAATTCTTGAAAAATAGTATGGATATTATGGAAACCATCACTTCTTTTATTTCTAATTTGCAAACCTACATTTACTTTTGCATGAGATTTAATAGCAAGGCTAGCCATTATTGATTACTAATAGAAACTATTGCTAATACTCCCCAGCCTAGTTCATTCCCAATAAATCCTAAACCATCTGTTGTTGTTGCTTTTACACATATCTTAGAACGATCTAAGTCCAATATTTTAGATAAACTCTGTACTATATCCGGGATATGTTGAGCTAATCTTGGTTTTTCTAATACGATTGTTGAATCAATATTATTAATTATAAAGCCTTCGTTTTTTATTTTATTATTTGCATCTGTTAAAAATATATGGCTTGGCGCTCCTTTCCATTCATCAGAATCGCTTGGGAAATATGTCCCAATATCACCCAAGCCAGCGGCTCCAAGTAACGCGTCTACTATCGCATGTATTAATGCATCTCCATCAGAATGGCCATCGGATCCAAGTTCTGAAGATATATTTACCCCACCAATATAGAGTTCTAGGCCCTTTTTTAGTTTATGTACATCATAGCCTATGCCTACTTTAATCATTGCAAGTAACTCTCTGCACGTTTCCAATCCTCAAGGGTGGTAATCTTAAAATTTGCTTTATCCCCCAAAACCAAAGAAATCTTATATCCCATTTTTTCCATTAATACAGATTCGTCTGTTAGAATATCAGTTTTATCTAAATTGTCATAAGCTTTTAATAACTTATCTCTCCAAAAAACCTGTGGAGTCTGAGCAAGCCAAACATTATCTCTATTAATTGTTTTTTCTATTATATTGTTTTTAGAATATTTTACTGTAGATGTAGACGGGATTGCCACAACTGCCCCATCTGAATTTTTAGCTGAAATAATACATTCTTCTATTATTTTTGTTGTAATAAATGGTCGCGCTGCATCATGTATACATATCAAATCACTATTACTATTAGAGGACAGGACCCCATTTTTTACAGAATCTTGTCTTCTAGATCCACCATGAGTTACAACTATATTTTTTTTATGAGATATAGGCGTTAACCAATCATAAATTATTTTCTTTTTATTTTTGGGCACCACTACCACGATTTCATCAATTTTTGGGAAATTTATAAAGGTCCTTATTGAATGAATAAAAAGTGGGTATCCTGCCAATAGTTTGAATTGTTTCTCTTCACCAAGCCGAACCCCAAGACCGGCAGCAGGTATGATAGCCGATACCTTCACTCGGTTTAAATCTTAAAGTATAATCATAGCATCACCGTAACTCAGAAAGCGATATTTATTTTTTTTAGCTTCGAGGTATGCTTTTTTTATGAGTTTTCTTCCTGCAAAAGCACTGACCATCATAAGTAGCGTTGATTGAGGAGTATGAAAATTAGTTATCATTTTATCTACCATCTTATATTCGTAGGGTGGATAAATAAATTTATCCGTCCAACCCCGCTTAGGTGTAACCTGAAACCCTGAGATTGCAATGGTTTCTAAGGCTCGAACAGTAGAGGTGCCTACTGCAATTATTTTTCGGTGTCTTTTACGTGCCTGGTTGATTGCCATAGAGGTGTCTGGTGAAACTTCAAAATATTCAGAATCCATTTGATGACGATTTAAATCTTCTACTTGAACTGGTCTAAATGTGCCTAATCCAATATGTAAGGTTATATTCTCAACTTTAGTTCCCTTGTCTTTAACCTTCTTAATTAGGCCATCAGTAAAATGAAGTCCTGCAGTAGGTGCTGCAACAGCCCCTCTTTGACTTGCATAAACAGTTTGATAACGTTTTTTATCGTTTGAATCTGCGTCACGATTAATATATGGAGGTAGAGGGGAGGTCCCTATCCGATCAATAACATTATCAAAATTATCTCCATCATATTCAAAGCGAACTACTCTCCCGCCAGAAACAGTATTGTCAATAACGTCACAAATAAGCTTTTTTGTGAAAACAAGTTTATTACCAATACGAACCTTTCTAGCTGGACGCACCATAACTTCCCACAAATCATTTGATAGCTCTCTTAATAAAAACACCTCTACTTTGGCATCAGTTCGATCTTTTGTTGCGAAAAGGCGCGCGGGAAAAACCTTTGTATTGTTTAATACAAGAAGATCATTTTTTCTCATATAATCTGTAATATTATAAAACTTCTTGTGTTCTATTTCACCAGTATCACGATGGACAACCATCAGTTTTGCTTGGTCTCTTCTTGATTCTGGATGTTGAGCTATAAAAGCTTTGGGAAGTTGGTAATTAAAATCACCAAGTTTATATTTTTTTTTCTTATCAATCATTCGAATAACCCCTGTTGGTCTTTCATTTTTTGTTTACCTAGTAAATCATATGCTGAATCCTGAGCAACTCTGCCTCGATTAGTACGCATAAGAAATCCTTCTTTAATAAGGAATGGTTCATATACATCCTCAATTGTTGTAGAATCTTCACCTACAGCAACAGCAAGAGATTTCAATCCTACTGGGCCACCCGAGAATTGCTCTATTATTATATTTAAAATCTTACGGTCCATATCATCTAGTCCTATTTCATCAATCCCTAACTTTTGAAGAGAAGATTGGGCAATTTTCAAATCTATTTTTCCTGAACCTTTTACTTCAGCAAAATCTCGTGCCCTTCTTAATATTCGGTTGGCTATTCTTGGCGTACCACGGCTGCGACTTGCTAACTCCATAGCGCCATCATCACTAATATTTACTTCAAGAATATCTGCTGAGCGATTTATAATATGGAATAATTCTTCAGAATCGTAATAGTCCACCCTTAACACAACTCCAAACCTATCACGAAGTGGAGAAGTTAAGTTTCCCAGCCTTGTGGTGGCTCCAACAAGGGTGAATGGTTCAATGTTTAATTGCACACTCCTTGCGCTAGGCCCTTTATCAATCATTATATCAATCGCAAAATCTTCCATTGCCGAATACAAATATTCTTCAACAACACTGTTTAACCTATGAATCTCATCAATGAAAAAGACATCCCTGTGGCCCAAATTGGTAACCATTCCAGCAAGGTCCCCTGCGCGCTCTACAACTGGACCTGTAGCATGTTTAATATTTGAACCTAACTCTTTAGATATAATATTTGCTAGAGTGGTCTTGCCCAAGCCAGGCGGCCCGAACAGAAGCACATGGTCCAATGCGTCACCACGATTATTAGAGGCCTCAATATATAATTTTATATTGTCAACAAGTTTTTCTTGTCCAATAAATTCATCAAACTTAGACGGACGTAATGATTTGTCAAGCGTGATATCATCATCGAATGGAGCTGGGTCGGTTATGTGAATATCTGTCATAAATCAAATTATAGATAAATCTTTTTAAACTGACCCAGAAGATACGATTTGAAACAGCCGTGGTAAAGATTACAGGATAAAATTTGTATTAATAATATAAATTCAATATCTAACGCTTTTACGAAGTGCAGATAATCTTTTAGGTCTATCAGAAACAAAACGCATTATCCCCTCCCAAATACTATTTGAATCCAAGCGGGCCTCAGTCACAATCTGTTCTACGCTACCACCAGTACGCCATTGATTATCAAAATCAGGGGACAATGAATAATCGGCAACTATAGAATTTGCAGTCCACTTATGCATAAGTTTTTTAGCTCCATTGGTAATGATCATTGAATCATGCCACTCATTATCTTTAATAAGAGATTGTCGATACTCCTTTGGCTGCCTTTTAAAAAGTTCCCAGCTAATCGCAGATATCACTTTAACATTCGGCCCTTGCTTTTTTAGCCTTGGAAGAAGGTTTACTAATGAATTTGTAGAGCTTGTACCTCTAACAATAATAACGCCTTCTTTATCAAGGTTTTGATCATAGTCTTTAATTATATATGCGCCTTTCGAAGCATATAGATGTGAATCCATACCCAACGCTTTGCGGTCCGGAATGGTGATTGCTGGCCTTGTTAAGTGTATGGCAATTAAGGGGACATCAGTATCTAAAGCAGCGGACAGGCAGGGCGCAACCTCATTATGTTCCCAAGGATGTAAATTAATAATATGTCCTTCGGGAAAGAGCTGAGTAACTCCAGGAGCAAAAATGCCAAAATGCGTCCTACTATCTTCAGCTG
>CAJVZI010000076.1 GCA_913020665.1 uncultured bacterium
ATCTCGCCATTTAGCACCGGGATATAAGTATTGCGCATATCGATAGATTTCCCATGCTTTATCTCTATTTCCTAACGACTCATATGCAGTAGCTAGATCATAGTATATGAATAAATACGGGGAATGTTGTACATAATTTTCTGCCCAACTGATGTAATCCTTTAGTTTATCTATATCCTTGGTTTTTTTAGCAATATTTAAGTTCAATTTCATTATAAGTGTCTCATATTTCTTTTGCCAAGCATGAGGGTTACCTATTGACACCAAAAGTGATGGATCTTTGTACCCTGTACGCTCAAAACGGGTAATGGCTGATGCTGTTCTCAGTGTTGTGATCATATAGACTGATATAATGATTGGAATAGATAATGATAAGACGCGAAAAATAGATAGAATTTCAATATTTATTTCAAACTGTCTAGAGATTTCACTGTCGATCATATAAATGATAAAAATAAATAGAAACCAATGAATCAAAGAGATATAGAAAGGAAGTTCAAGTTGTGTATGTATAAAAATAGGCAGGGACAGACCTAACATTGCCATTGAACTTTTCTGGTTGGTTCTCCAGATCATTATTAAGAATGCTCCGGCTATGATCAGTAAGCCGATCAAGGGAATAATTCCTCCTTCAACTGTCCAATAAAGTATCTCATTATGGGGATGGTCCATATTATTGTTCCCAATGGTCTCAATAGACGGGTCATCTTTTTTTCGTTTTGCATAATGAGATCTAAAAGCTGAAAGGAAATTCCCGTACCCTACCCCAAGGACTGGATTATCCTTTATCATTTCAAAGGTGAGCTGGTAAGTAGCCAGTCTCGTATTGCCAGAGTATTGTTTTTCACTTTTAGCTATGGTCTCACGTTTTGTTATAGAGCCTGCTACAAGACCAATAAATAGTAGCCCTATCCCGATCAATAGATTCTTATTCCTCCGATCTCCAAACAAAAGAATGAATCCAACCCCAATTATTAGCGATAAATATCCAGTACGTGACTGCAAATAATAGATATGAATGCATGATAAGAATGGAATGGAAAAAACTAGTATTTGCTTTATAATATTATTGAAGCCATCTTTTTCATTTACTAATAGAAAAAGGGCGATTGCTGTTCCTGTTGCTAAGAAGGTAGCAAAAACATTTTTTTGCGCCATTGCACCAAATTCTGGATCAAAAAGAGAAAATGATCTCAATAATATTTGAATGATTACGCTCCCGAGTATCACATATAAGAATCTAATTTTTTCTTCTTTTTTAAATTCAAATTGTTGAAAGGAAAGGTATAATAGTAATCCCCCGACAAGTCCTAGCATCCTCATTACTGCAAGATAAGCATGGACATTATTTGAATAGAAAAATGGAAGAAGCATGAGAGCGGATCCTATCACACAATAAATGAATAAATTGGAATATATTAATCTCTCCGTTCTACTGATCTGGTAGAGACCAAGACCGATCAATATTGATATGAATATCCATCCAATAATATTAAAAGGGAGATAAAGTCCGTAACCTCCAACGTGTTCAATAGATATATGCATTCCAATTAAGAGGTAAGAGGAAAAGACATAATAAAACATATCTTTAGGTTTTAGATCGAGAACTTTTTTCATCATATCAACTCATCTAATTTATATTGGTATATTAGATTTGAATGCTTTTTTGTAAAGTAGTTTTCCAGGTAATTAATTATTTTGATCTATTAAGTTAGCTATAGTGAAAACATATCTTATCCAATTTTAAATATGGTATTATTACAGCGAACCGTCATCCTTATTTTTATAGGCACCTTTTTTGTAAATGGACAAGATCATTCTATCAGTTTTGATGGTAGCAATGATTACATACGTATCTCTGATCATGCTGACCTGGATCTCACACAGAATTATACGTTAGAGGCTTGGATATTTCCTGAAACATTTTCCTGGCTAGCAGGGATCATATCAAAATATCATACCCCAGCAGCCAATGGGTATATTTTAAGGCTAACACATCAATCACCCTATACTGGTATAGGGTTTGATGAGGCTGTTACAGGCACAGGTGTATTAAATGGCAATCAATGGTACCATATCGCGGGAGTAAATGATGGAGGTCAGCGTAGGCTATTTATCAATGGTGCGGAGTATGATCTATCTGGAAGTGCTCTAAATGTTTCTTCCAATAATAATTCTATTCGCATTGGATCAGATTATGGAGGCAGATACTTTGATGGTCGGATCGATGAAGTAAGGATCTGGAATATTCCTAGAACGGAGGGAGAGATCTTAGCCAGTATGGATACAGGCCTATCTGGCGACGAGGCGGGTTTAGTTGCCTATTATAATTTTAATGAAGGATCCGGTGATACATTATTTGATATAACAGGGAATGGTCATAATGGTATAATTATAGGCGGACCATCCTGGGTAGATGGGTACACATTATCGGGGCTTTTAGGTGATGTGAATTTTGATGAGATCTTAAATATCTATGATGCGGTTATGCTTGTTGCTATCATGCTACAACATGAACAGGGTACGGAACTACAATTAGAGGCTTGTGATATTAATCAAGATGGTGTTGTTGATATTGAGGATATTGTATTGCTTTTTGAATGGTTATTAATGATAGACCCAGGCCTTCGTAATGGTGTCTCCAGTGGCAGTTATTATGTATCAGAGAATCTTGTAGAGATCAGAGCAAATGGAGATGTTGCCGGTTTTCAGATCGATCTTAATACTTCAAATACAGAAATAGATATGCAGTTACCTTCTGGCTGGACATGGGATCATTCAGAAACAGATCTAGTGGCGTATAGCATGGATGGATCTTCGTTACCAGATAATTTTACTTTTATGATAGAAGACCCTTCTTCTATTCATAATATAAAGGTAGTGGGTTGGGGCAATACTTCTGCCAAAGCTGAAAAGAAAATATTACCGTCAACATTTGATCTAAGAACATATCCAAATCCTTTTAATCCAGCTTGTAATATTTATTTTGATGTTCTGGTGGCGGGAAATATAAGTATCCAGCTTTATGATATACATGGTAAGCACGTTCAATATATCATGAAAGATGCCCTTGAAAAGGGCAGGCATGAATTCTATTTTAAACCAAAGAATATTTCTTCGGGAACCTATTTTATTAAGGTGACTGGGAATGGCCATTCTCAGCATAAGAAGATCCTGTATTTGAAATAATAAAATGAAAAGATATCTAATAAATATTTTGTTTATACAATTAGCCTATCTACATGGGGATACAACCATAGTAGCATTCGATAACGTCCACCAATTCTTTGGCGGTTCAGGGAATAATCGAACGGTAATAGATACCATACAATTTCCAGATTCTAATTCAGAATATTCAGAGATCACCATGACAGTCTCTTTGGAATGCCCTGCTGGAGGATGTGACCCATGGGACAGAAAGGCAAAGATATCAGTGATGCATTTGAATAATTGGTTTGAGATAGGCAGATACGTTACTCCATATGGTGTTGAATGTGGCTGGTCATTTGATGTGACCGACTACCGTTCCTTGCTTGTAGGCGAGGTCCCTCTGCGTTCTTATATAGATACTTGGGTGCAGCCAGGGTGGCTGGTAAATATCCATTTCGAATTTATATCAGGGGTACCAGAGTATCCTTTTACCATAGTTCGCAATGTATGGAATTATGATTATATCGTTTATGGAGACACGACCAACCCCGTAAATATATCCTCTATCACCGAGTATATTCCGTCTGACGCGCAGGAGGTCGATCTAAGAATGATCACGACTGGTCATGGTCAGGGGAATACAGAAAATGCAGCTGAATTCTCTTTAAAGATACATGATATCTTCTTGAATGGAGAATTTTCCTATTTTCACAATTTTTGGAGAGATGATTGTGCGAGCAATGATTGCTCACCTCAAAATGGTACATGGCAATATAACCGGGCAGGATTTTGTCCAGGTGATAAGGTCACGCCACAGGATTTTGATCTTTTAGATCATGTTCTAGTGGGTGACACAGTAAAACTTGACTATATATTGGAAGATTATTTTAACTATTGTTCTCCAAATAACCCTGATTGTGTTAATGGGGTAACATGCTCATTATGTGATTATAATAATTCGGGGCATACTGAACCTTATTATTACATCGGTTCCCATTTAATAATGCACACAGAATCCTATCATACAAATGCGGATGCCTTTTTTGTGATAAGCGGGCAGGATGAATCAACAGGAGCCTTGAATATTTACCTGGAAAATTATGTACCTATCTATGGCATCCAGTTTAGTCTGGATCTTGATGGAGTGGAATTATCCGATCTTAACTTTCAAGATTGTTCAGGCGGTCGTGCTGAAGACGCAGGCTGGACAATGGGCGTTAATGATTCAGGACTGGTTATCGGTCTGGCGCAGGGTACAGGAGCGCCGATACCTGGCGGCGAAGGTATCTTGACACAGATATCATGGAGTCCTGAAAACTCATCCGATATATCAGGAAATATCACTATAAGTGACCTTCAGATCTCAGGATATTTTGGTAGTGATATTTCATTTGAGATCGGGAATCCTCATATAATTCAACCAGGATTAAATTTGAATGAAGATCACTTTTTGCCTACAAAACATGAATTGCATGCTGCTTATCCAAACCCATTTAATCCAAATGTTAACATTCCATTCAACATAGGGTCAGCTGGACTCGTTGATCTAAAAATATTTGATATTAATGGAAGATTGATCGAGACATTGATACAAGAAAAGTCAATGGTGCCCGGACACTACATATCTGAATGGGTAGCTGATGCAAATGCAAGTGGGGTTTATTTATATACCTTAAGGGTAGGGGAATACCAGAATACTAAAAAAGTGATCTTAATGAAATAAGACCATTTTATCTTTATGGTTGTTTGATCCATTCAGCATTATACATGTCAACAAAAGCAGGCGCAATTCTATTCACAGGCGTATCTTCTGCCAAATTATATACCATACCAATTCTTCCAGTATCTGGACCTAAATGACGTCCATTATTCTGTGTTTTTCCATGCCACTCTCCAAGAGCGACCATTTCAAATTCAGTAAAATTATTCTCATCTATATTGTAAACAGCATTCCCTATCATATTGGTCTCAATACTATGGTCTAGCTCATGGGTTGGGGTCCAGTCATTCTCTCCAAGCAACCATTGCCCTTTGGCAACCGCTTTTGAGCTTCCAGTTATTTTAATTTTTATGAGTGGCTCATTTATTGCAGTGACATGAACAGTTAGTTTTGCCTCTTTTATCTCTTGAGGTGCGAAGGGTAGCGTTTGTCCCCTTACATTATCAACCAAATGAAATCGAAATAAACGATCTTTAATTATTTGATCACATTCATGACTGGTCCCAATATCATAAACCTCAGGTAACCAAAGGTCTATCTCATCTCTACTGAACCAAACATGATCCATGTTCCACCGGTCCCCTCTTTCGGATAGTTTTGGCGGGTCTGTAAGTAGGTCAGCCTTTGCACCCTTCAATACAAATCCATTTTCTGGGTAACTATCTTCCCAGCGGTGCGATGCTATTGGGCTAAAATTATCAGGTAATTGACGATCTTTATCAGGAAGGTCCTCCCATTTATCTAGACCTGTTTTTATGGTCTTCAGCACTACATCAGGGTCTAGTGAATTGACAGAACTTAATAGTGACCCATTAGGGCTGCATACATATATACCCTGCCTTGAACCTCCAACTTTTCTGTAGTGTCCTTTATTGGCCATTTGTTGGAATAGAGATGCATCTTTATCTTCAACACCTTGCAGTCTCCACACTTCATCTGTTGTTGGAATGAAATTTTTTGATATCTCGATCAATCGTGGATCTGACCAAACGGACCGCCGGCCCGCTGCACCATTATTTCATGTGCATCCTAGAGGATGACCATTCATTGCCCAGAGTAGTACAGGCTTTTGCTTCATATCTGATTCGATCAGACCATCGTAGAACGTGCTTTTCCAAGGTATTTCAGCCCATGCTAGTTCGGCTTTAGTAGGTCTTATGAATTCTTGCCACATTTCGTATGTTTTTTCATTTAACTGAAATGGTTGGTCATTTTTTGCACAACCAATAAGAACAATTATAAACAGTGATAATCTTTTCAATGTTTTTCCTATTGATCAATATGAATATACATTTAGATGAATAAACAAAAAATAATC
>CAJVZI010000077.1 GCA_913020665.1 uncultured bacterium
GAGCTACCCTTGCTTTATCATCCTTGATATTTGTCAGGTCAACAGAGTATGAATACATTTCTAAAGAATAGTCTCCAACTGGGTCATAGTCTAATTCAGGTTCAGGGACACTAGGCGAACAGCTGAAAAGAATGAATGAGATAATGATGTAATATTTCATGGATGGTTAATTATTTTTTAAAAAACTGCTATTATTTATTATTTGATAGGGGCTCATTAAATGATACTTTTATCAGATTATCCTTTGAATCCCTATCCAAAAATTTATACAATGGATCTATACCAGCCTTGAAGGGCTTTTTATCTAATTTGATCTCAAAAGTAGAAATGCTATCAGTAATGAAAACTTTTTCTATATATATAGGTACTTCCTCTTTCTCTTCATCTTTGATATCTTCCCCAAAGACACCGATCTCTAGCCAATCAGCAAGTTCCGCAGTTGTTTGTACTCCTAGGCTATCAGAATAGACCTTTTTTGCTTCAATCTTAAGATCAACCGTATAGGTACCATCAGGGTTTTCAAATGCAATTGCTTCCTTTGCCTTGTTCTCATACAAGGTGATCTTTTCAAATGTATCTGTTATGAGATATTGTAGATCTTCAGGTGTCTCTTCCCTGATGGTAGAAATAAATTGACCTATGTTTGGATAGGGGTCATACTTATATCTGTACCTGTCAATGAATTTTCCTAGAGCCCGGTTGAATCTATCGGTCCCTATGATATCTGACATTGCATACAAAGTGTGTCCGGCCTTATTGTATACAATGTATTGCTCGTTACCCTCTGTAGAAATGATAGGAGGCTCTTTTGAATCAAATGATCTACCATCCAGGTATTTATCTAATTCATATTTCAAGAATTTTCTTAATTGCTTATCCCCTCTTTCTCTTGCCAATAAGGATATCGCAGAATATTCAGATAATCCTTCGCTCATGAAGTTTGCACCTTTCACACTACCTCCAGATACTTGATGGGGCCACCACTGATGTCCCATTTCATGGGCAGTGACCCAAAATGGCATGTCAAGATTTTCTGGGTCATCCGGATCGACATCCATTATAAATCCAATTGCCTCTGAAAATGGTATTGTATTAGGGAATGACTGCGCAAAGGATGCATATCTTGGAAACTCTAAAATTCTACACTGCCTATAAGGATATGGGCCATATATGGATCCATAATAATCAATGGATTTTTTCATTGCATCCATCATCGTCTCTAGATTGTAGGTATGTTTAGGATGATGATATATCTCAAGACTAATACCATTATGCTCTTCTTTTAAGACCTGATACCTAGCAGAAACAAAAGTGAAAAAATTAAAAATTTGATCATCCATCTTATAATGAAAATATCGCCTCCCCTCTTCCTGCCACTCTTTCTGTAAGTATCCCGGCGCCATTGCTATCTGATCTATATCTGTACTCATAACAGCCTCGAAATTGACCCAGTCCGCATCATCTCCAAGCAATGCATTCTGATTGCCTTTAATGTCATCATGGTCTGGCAGTTTCTTCCTCTCTTCAAGATCATATTTTTTTCTCACCAACTTTTGACTTAGTTCACGTCCACCATTATAACCAAAACTAGGAAAGAGTGAACTGCTCTGTATCATGGTCCCATTCTCAACAACCAGTAGATCTACACCACTGTTTCTGAATCCTTTTCTTTTTCTTTCACCTGAAAATTCCAATGTGAACTCATCTCCTGGCTGAATGGGTGGATCAAATGCATACATCTTCCAACCAAGTGTACTATCGTAGAAAACAAGTTCACTGGGTCTCCCCCAATCATATTCATTGTACATCCAATCCTTTTGGGCAGTATAAATCGTATCAATCGGAACATCATGTTTATTCTTCAACTCGTATGTCCCACTAAACTCTAGACGTGCTTCTTTTGGAAAAAGATCAACACTACAATTAACACTAGTTATCTTTGGCTGTGGTTTCCCCTCATACTTTTTATATGCTTTTTCAAAGTCCGCTGACTGCTTCTCCCAATGTTTTGGAGGATAGAAGTCATTCAATATATTAGTGTTGTAGAAGATGTATCCTCCCGAACCAAGAAAAAGGATGGAAAAGGTTAAGATACCATAACCAATTGATGGTGATAAGCGAATCTTGGCCTGCTGAATTCGAGATCTGATGTCCCTGACCAACCCTCTTTTCCAAAAAAGATTTGATAAAAAAGCAAATAATACGGCACAAGATCCCCAATACAACTTATACCAAAGTACTTTTGATACATACGGACTAAAACCATTCATGTCAGAATATGTTGCGCCTGATCCGGAACCGTAAAAATAGAGGGTGTGGTTGAACCCTAACATTCCCTTGAACATCCCAAATAGGAAATACAGGATAATGATGAAATGACCGAGGTACTTATTGTTAACAATGGTCTGAACTGTAAAAGCCAAAACACAAAGCAATATAAAACCGGTCCAGTCCAAGAGGAATAGACGCTTAACATATAGATGAATATCATAATCATAAAACCCGTGCCAGGTTTGTATCCCTAGACCAACCAACATCAAAACGAAAAGCATGATCCCAGGAATCAGTATCAATGCAATTAATTTTGACAGCATGGGAATCCAATTGGGGACTGGATGTGCATCCAGGATACTATCAGCCTTTAGCTCTCGCTCTTTCCAAATGATCTGGCCAGAATAAAAAATGATCAGTATCAACATAAAAAGATCAAAACTACCCGTCAATGAACCAAGCACCCGGTAAGTGACTGGTAATATCTTTATACCATTGACGCTGTCTCCAGCCCACTGGTTCATTATCAAAAAACAGATCGCAGTAAATAATATTCCCTTAAAATAAGGATCTAGAAACGCTCTTCGAATCTCAAGAATGACCTTGGCCTTAAATTGGCTCAAAAGTGTGGATCGATCAAATATGGGCTTGTAAGCAACTGGTACTATGTTGCTTGGCTCATTAACTACTTTATCTAAGTCTTGCTTTGTCTTTGTTTTTCCTACAACATGAGAAAAATCAAATCTCTTGGTGCCGATAAAAAGGAATAAAACCCCCATGGATATCCAGATGATACGATTTAGTAGCAACCATTTATTTACCGGTAGGAGAAGCGTGTTCTTTTCTGCAGGTGTCCAATAACGTGTTGCGTCTGAGACCGCATTATCACCAAATGGGTCTATTAATGCGGCTAGCCAACGAGTATCAATATCAGAGATAAGAGATCCAGCAATTGTATATCCAAAAAATAAAATAATTGTTCCTAAGTATGTTGGTAGCATTCTTCTTGTAAGAATTGCAAGCGCAAAAATAATACTACCTATAAAGAATAGATTAGGAATGACGAATACCATAAATGGTTGGATGTATGCATCAAGTCTGAATGGACCAATCCCCTCCTGATCTAGATATGGCATTAAAAAACCAATCAATAATGCAAGTGAGACCGTCACTTGGATCAAGATATTCAAAATAAGAGCACCACCAAACCTTCCAAGGTAATATGAAGAAGGCTTAATTGGTTTCGTGAAAAACAATGGATGCATATTGGTTTCAAAGTCTCTGTATGCAGCATTACCAAAAATGGCAGAACAGACAATGGTACCAACAATAGTGAAAAATGTCTGGAAACCAGCTATTATAGATGGGGAGTTCCAATTGGTGTTATCCATGACCCCGCTCATACCAACAATTACTCCCCCCAATATGTTTACGATCAAGAAAGCAATACTGGAAAATATGAGGCAGTAGACCCAAAATGACATTTTTTTAAGACCCAACTTGACCTCAAATCGTAGTATGTTCAATAACATTTATCTAACCCTTAGATTCTAAAATCATTTATGGTTGCAAAGTAGAGATCCTCTATCTCTGGCTCATTCAGTTTGAATCCCTTCATGGGTTCACCATCTGATAAAAGACGAACTTTTACCTTGCCCATATAGAGCCTTTTGGATATAAGTCTTTCATCATCTTCCAAGGTTTCAGCAACATCTTTTTCAATCAATCCTTGCCAAACCTTACCCTCGATCTTCTTGATTAGCTCTAAAGGTTTGCCAGAGAGTTTTAATTCACCATTCAATATTATTGCCATGTCATTACACAGGTCACTTACATCGTCAACGATGTGTGTAGATAATATTACGATGACATTCTCTCCGATCTCGCTTAATAGATTGTGAAATCGATTGCGTTGCATTGGATCTAGACCAGCGGTAGGCTCATCAACTATAATTAGTTTAGGGTCTCCTAGCAGTGCTTGGGCAATGCCAAAACGTTGCTTCATGCCACCTGAAAACGTTCCCAATTTTTGTTCCTTGGATTCCCAGAGATTCACTTGATAAAGAAGAGATTCTACTTGTTCCTTTCTTATCTGGGCATCCGCGATACCTTTCATTATCGCCATATGGTCTAGTAGGTCAATTGCAGAGACCTTTGGATAGACACCAAACTCTTGAGGCAAGTATCCCAGCATTTCTCTTAGAGCCTGCTTATCTTTTGCTACATCTATATCACCAAGCATTATAGAACCATCATCTGCTTCCTGCAAAGCTGCTATGGTCCTCATAAGAGTGGATTTACCTGCACCATTTGGACCCAGTAATCCAAAAATACCATTGGTGATCTCTAGAGATACATTTTTTAGCGCTTCTACACCGTTGGGATATGTCTTAGAAATATTTTCAACCGTTAGTTTCATATGATTTCCACTTTTTAATTTTATAATTTTTAATTGAAACCGATTAACGCCTAATCGGTTTTATTTTATTTGGATTCGTTTTGATTTGACCAGGATCTGTTAGGTTCTTCCACTCTTTCATAGTCTTCTGGAATTGCAAAGGACGAAGCATCAAATGGTATAGTATAAAGCTCTCTTATTTCAAATTCCATTGATTTCACCCATGCATTATCAGACTCTACTACTAATTTAGCCTTTACTATATCACCATCTATATTATTAATAGATGAAGTAGAGTCTATATCTTTTATAAAATCATTTGAGGATATTGATGGAATTTCTTTATCACCTAATTCATCTGATCCAATATAATAGGAATAGAATGTATCTTTAAGAAGAAGATTGTCTACCATCCACTCCTCAATGATCATCTTAGTTTCATTGGTAGAGATCGTTGTTGTCCATTTTTTTGCTCTAAATCCATTAACATCCTCTAAAGAATCGCTCATTACCCTATTTATCAGAGGCTTACTTTCATCACCATCAAAAATACTCTCATTGAAAGAAGTAAGTAAATTATTAATAAAAGGCTGCTCAGGGTTCATTTTATTCTCTTCTGATTCACTTGTTGCTTCTTCTTTGTTCATTGCATCATGATTTTCTGGTGGCTCTATCCAGTACTCCTTACTCTTTGCATTATAACCTAACCTATTATCCGTACCAGCGATTTGTACAGATCCTTCCTCAACATGATACCAACGAAATATCCATTTTTTAGGACTGAATTTTTGGTTGATTCTATAATAACCTGGTGCCCGGATCTGATCCATGACTATTTCAATTTCTCCAGCCCATTTTACATTAAATGAGTATGCTGAAACATATCTCACCTGCATTTCCTGTGCCATTGAAAAGGAAATTAAAAGGGGAAAGTATAGTAATCTCATGAATTATATAATTTTAAAAGATAGCTCTATCTTATTAAGAATACTTGCCTCAATGAAATCCCCAGTATTTATTTTACCAACACCTTCAGGAGTGCCGGTAAATATAATATCTCCTTGCTTCAATGGGACATCTGCTGCCATCTCACAGAGCAATTCTTGCGGAGACCAGATCATGTCCGTACAAGAGCCAGACTGTCTTAATTCACCATTAACCATCAACCTCAGCTCCAAACCAGATAATTCTTCTAAACCTTCAATAGGAATAATTCTAGAGATCGGCGCGCTACCAACAAAACTCTTTCCACGGAACCAGGGTTTCCCATCCTTTTTGGCCTGAC
>CAJVZI010000078.1 GCA_913020665.1 uncultured bacterium
CTTGATATCAAGCGCCGTATATCGCCATCTAAGAATCCCGCCTGTATTACCGCTCTTGGAGCATTGCTACGAACCATTAATTTATCTGCCTTAGAACCTAAGGCAACACCTAAAGCTTCCAATATTATTGATTTTCCAGACCCTGTCTCTCCAGTTATCACTGTTAAACCAGATTGAAAATTGATATCTATTTCATCAATTATCGCAAAATCTTTAATATGCAGACTACGTATCATTTTGAATCTTTATATATTAATGTCCCAGCAAATACACCACAAATTACACCAATTAGATCTGCAATAATATCATAATGACTTGAGAATCTTCCAGGAATAAATGATTGCCACGTTTCATCCAGTGCTCCAAACAATACACCAAATATAATTAATGAATAAATAGGCGATTTAATTTCTGTATGGTATGCCCGATATCCTAAAAAACCCATAATACCATATTCTATTACATGTAATAATTTATCCCAAGTAAGTCCCACAAATGATGGAACAGTATCCCCTGGGATACTTGACCCGATCAAGATCAATACTAAATAAAAATAGAAATGATTTTTAGGCTCTTTCATATTCCTTTATTACATCAGGAACCTTAGCTAATAGATCAGATGCTATTTGTCCTCTGTATCCTTTTTCAGAAGCTATGATATCCGATGCTTTTCCATGAATAAAGGCACCTAATGTAGCTGCATTCAAATTGCTATGTCCTTGAGATAAAAATCCAGATATCATACCTGCTAATACATCTCCTGTCCCAGCAGTAGCAAGGCCAGGATTACCAGATGTATTTATTATTGCTTCATTACCTTCAAAAACACAAACTGGGACTTGTTTAGCAAGTACTGTCTTATCAAAAACTTGCATGAGATCAGTTATGATGTCAGGAAATTCTGATACCAAGGCCTTCGTTTTAATTCCCTTCAATCTTGCTAGTTCTCCAAAGTGAGGTGTTATGATAAGTGGATATTCTCTTTCATTTAATTGATCTATGTCATCTGAGAAAGGAAATAAGCCATCCGCATCAAGAATAAGTGGTTTATTTACATTTCTAACCAGATGCTTGATTAGTTCCTGAGTAGAATTCTCTCTGCCCAATCCTGGACCAAGCAATACAGAATCAGCCCAATCAACTTTTTCCATAATGGAATCAAAATTATTTATCGATAAAACCCCTGCACTATTATCATCAAGGGGCAACGTCATTCCTTCTATAATTGAACGCTCGTATATATCATTTAAAGACCTAGGTGAAGTAGTAATGGTCAGTCCTGCTCCACTTCTTAATGCACCGTATGTTGATAGAATAGCAGCACCGGTCATACCAGAGGAGCCAGCAATGATCAAAACCTTACCAGAATCATATTTGTGCATATCTAATTTTGGTTTACTAAGAGATTCCTTGGCTCTGTCTTCATTAAAAGAGTCCCATACCAGCCCCGGGAGTTCAACAGTATTAATTTTGGGAAAACCAATATCTACTAAAGCGACATTTCCACAAAATTCTGGTCCTTTACGAAAATACATTCCAAGCTTTGGTGCACCAAATGTTATAGTTTCATCTGCTTTTACAGAGATAGGATCTACCATCCCTGAATTACCATTCAACCCTGAAGGAATATCAATAGATATTACTTTTTTGTCATTTTCATTGATCCAATTGATAAAAGGTACCATATCCTGTCTTACCGCACCCTTAAGACCTGTACCCAGAAGTGCATCGATTATTAGATCAGGTGCTTTCAAATTAGAATGATCCATTCCAAAAGTAATTGGGATACCTAAAGAAACACAGTCCTGAAAATAATAAACAGAATCACCGTTTATATTTTCCTCGTCGACAATTGAATGGATATGTATTGAATATTTTTTATGATATAATTCAGAGGCAGCGGCAAATCCATCTCCACCATTATTTCCTTTACCACATAAAACTAGAATTGATGGGTCCTTAAGATCCTGAATTATTTCTTCAGCTTTTTTTGAAACACATTTTCCAGCATTTCCCATCAAAAACTTGCTCGCAATTCCTTTTTCAACCATTGAAATTCGATCAAGCTCACTAGCTTGGTTACATGTCAATAATCTCATTAAGAAATGAAAATAGCGGATGCTATTGCATGAGTATCAGTGTGCGATATAGATACTCTACATTTCCCATCATAATCAAGATCTAATACTACAATTGGTTCACCATGGTCTCCTGATCGAATATCAATTGCATTAAATGGTATTGGTTGAGTGAAACCTGAAGATTTTAGAGCTTTCATTACAGCTTCTTTAGCTGCAAATCTACCTGCATAATGTATTTCTGGATAAGACTTGGATCTACAATACTTTTGTTCTAATACAGTGTAAATACGATCAAGGAATCTTTGTCCGGTACGATCAATAGAAGAACGAATTCTAGAGACCTCAACTATATCCGTTCCTATAAATATATCACGCACTTCCGTTATATTCATTAATGATCATAAACAATTGATATATATCATTAAGATCCCAGTCTGCTCCGGAATGGACAGTACCAAAAGTATCCCCATATCTTGCAAAAGCAGTCTTCATTCCAAGATTTTTAGCACCAACGACATCCCTTTCAGGCCAGTCTCCAACCATGATAGTCTCATCTGGGTCAAGATCTAATGCATCCAGACACAGTTTAAAAGGTTTCTCAGATGGTTTTCTCTCTCCACTATCATCGAAGGTTATCACAACATCAAAGAAATGATATAGATTTAAATAATATATCCGCATCCATGCTTCACGACTAGGCGCGTCGGAGACGACTCCAAGCTTTATACCGGATTTTGCTAGTGCCATTAGAGTTTTATTGACATTAGGATATGCCATCAGATTAGCTTCTCTTGCTCTTCTATATGCTACAATACCAGCAGCAAGATATTTATGTTCAACATGACCGATCTGTTTTTCTATGAAGACATCAAATACTTTTTGATTCTCCCAGCCAAACTCTTCATATATTCTAACGATTTCAGTGTAGGAGTCTTCTTCATCTACCATTAACCCAGCTTCGATCATACCTTTCACAGCTGCTTTTACTGCAAATTCCTTCATTTTCATGAAATCAAGCAACGTATTATCTAGATCAAAAATGACACCTTTTATAGACTTCATAGTCATACTTTATTTTTCATATTTAGCTGGGTTATTTATCTCATCTATCTTTCTTTCTGCCAATTTTCTGAAGTCTCTATCATTACGCGCTTGCTCAAAATGCTTTTTTGCACGCGTTCTATTTCTTTTTCCCATCTCTGCCAGACCTAACTCCAACCAACCTCCACCAAATTTTTTCTTTAAGTCAATACAGGATTGTGCTGCTTTTGCTGCTTCATCCCATTTTTCTAATTGATTATATGCGGAAGCTAAATTAAAGTATTTATTGTGATCTTTATCATCAAGGTCCGTCGATATTTTCAAATTTTTTGCTGCTTCTTTATAATTCTCTTGCTCAATATACAGCAACCCTAAACGCATAAAACCATTTGCATATTCAGAATCAATCTGCACGACAGTTTTTAATATATCCTCTGCTTTTTTGAATTCTTCTTTTTCTGTATAGAGCTTGCCTAAGCTTCCATAAGCCTTTGAATAACCAGGATTGATCTCTATTGCTTTGCTATAATGCTCTATTGCTAAATCATTATTTCCATCAGTTTCATGAACGCTACCAAGAGTAAACCAAGTTTTATCATGATCTGGTTTAATATCCAGGACCTTGTTTAGAGATTCAATTGAAGCTTTAGATTGACCCTGTTTTTTTTGTAAAACCCCTAATTGAAAATATGCAAGGTAGAACTGCGGATCGAATTCTAACGCTTTTTGATAATAATTCGTTGCTTTACTCAGATCTCCACGTTTATAGGATTTGTTCCCAGCATTTAAAAATTGTTTAGTAACATTATCTAGTCCTTTTCTGGCCTTTTTATGTTCAGGATAGATTTTTAGGGCATTACTAAAATGTCTTGCAGCACTTTCTATATCCTTCTGCCTAAATCTGGTTAAACCCTTATAGAATTCAGCATCAGGGAAATAAGGATGTACCTTAGATATTGCATCATATTCTTTAATGGCTTCATCATATAAAGCTTGTTGGACATTTCTAGTACCATTTTGTATGTGTTCTGTTATTTTACTTATTTGATTTGACCATTCTCTAAAATCTTCATCTGCTTGCACTGCTTGTATTGAAAATTCATTTGCTGTTTTCAGATCGCCTTTATGCAAGAATAATTTTGATAATGCTTGCAATGCAGGTGCAAATGATGGGTCAACATTTAGCGCAGAATTAAATGATGTTTCTGCATTATCAAGATCTCCAGACTCTAATTGAGTTTCACCCTGTCTTAGTAATGCTTCTGGATCCTGAGAAAATGCAAATGTGATGGTTAGTATAATTATAAATGTTCTTAATTGCACGATAATGCCCCATTCTTAAAATATTATTAGTGAAAATAGTGAAATAATTTTGTCAAATTTTAATACAAAATGCTTATGATTAGCAGGATAGAATCATCATTCTTTTACAATAGGAATCTTATCAACTTGACCTTTTAGGTCAGAGACTCTGCTTTCAACTTTATTGATCCTATCATCAATTTTATTGATTTTTCCATCAATATTATTAATAGAACGTTCGATAGTACTGATATTACCATCTATGGAATTGACTTTTTCATCAGTAACACGATGATCCCTAGACAGTGTAATAACTTTATCACTTAAAATATTCAATTCATTTGCAAGATCTCCTAGATCTGTTGTCAGTTTTTTCCTTGCTTTAAGTGCGTTATTATCCATCTGATCGATCCTATCACTAATGCTTTCAAGTTGAGACGTAAGGTCTTTTAACATCATATCCATACCTTTTGATAATTCTTCAGTTTGGTCGAGTAGCTCATTATTAAGTTTTCTGATCTCTAATCGATTCTCTTCCACACCATTTTCTACATTGCTGAATTTCCCTTGTACTTGGATGACTTCCTGAATGTTATTAGCAAGCGCACCTGACATCATATTGATTTGATTTTGTTGATTTTCTTGATTGCTTCTGATGGATTGTATATCCTTTTTTATCGTAGTTAGATTTCCAGACAGTATATAGGATTGATTTGCAGTAATATCTAGTTTTTGTCTTACTTGACTAAATTCTTGATTCAAAGTTGATACAGTGTCATCAATTCCTCCCATCTCTTGACGGTTAGAAGCAATATCAACTCTTTGATTGATAAGATCATCTTCTACATAATCCATCTTCTTCTTTTGTTCGCGACCTTGTGAATGCAATCTCAGTAGATCAATCTCAAATTCGTTTTGTAAAACCTCAAGGTTCTTGAATAATTCATATAAATCATCTAAAGCAGTTTTAAGAGAATCATTCCAATGATTTACCTGTCCAGTAAGGTGATTAACATTCCCCTGCAGATATTCCAATCTCTCAGAAACAAAAGTAAGATCACCCTTATTTGCAGCATCCTCCCTTCCCAAAACATCTGAAGGCAAGATCTTTATTGTCCCCTGTTCAGTTTTTAAAAATATTCTATACTGGTTCTCATTGACAATTTGGCCTTGAACAATAGAACCATCTTTTAGAAAAAAGATAGATATATCTTGCGCCATTAAACAATAACCGGACAACAGAGAAATGAATAGTATGAGTTTTCTTATCATGAACATTAGTTTCTTTAACAAGAGAATCTAAATTAATGGAATGATTAGGGCAACCGATTGAAAAATAAAAAAACCCCAGAAAATTACCCTATAAATCAATAAAAGAAGCCCCAGTAAAATGGGGCTTTTCTCATCATGGGAAGTCTAATTGTGCCAAAGGTCGGACTCGAACCGACACGGGAGTTATCCCACATGCCCCTCAAGCATG
>CAJVZI010000079.1 GCA_913020665.1 uncultured bacterium
TAAGTTCACTAGAAATGGACATAATGTACTGCTGTCGTTCTGTTCCAGAAAGTTCAGTCGCGCGATGTAATTTCATATGAAAATCAATATAATCTATTGGTTTCATTATTGAGTCCATTATTGCTTCAGGGCCAGCGCTGCCGATCCAATCATCTGGATCGGTCCCGTTAGGCGGACGTACGACCGAGGGAATCAAACCTGACCTCAGCAATACCCAGCCCGCTCTCTCCGTTGCAGCACCTCCTGCTTTATCTCCGTCATACAATAAAATAACTTTTTGGGTAATTCTAGATAGGGATAGAGCATGCTTCATTGTAAATGCGGTTCCTGACACTGATACAACAGGATGAATAGAGCCCTGATAAAGCTTAAGAAAGTCCATATAGCCTTCAACTAATACCACATAACCTTCCTTTCTAATTGAATCTCGAGTTGCCTGTAACCCATAAAAAACACTACTCTTTTTATATAATGGGGTTTGAGGGGAATTTAAATACTTTGCGGGGTCGGCATTGTTAAAAATTCTTCCTCCAAATGCGATCGGTTTCCCTGATTGATGAAATATGGGAAACATTATCCTAGATCGAAAACGATCATAAGTGCCTTTATCTGACCTAGTAAACAGACCAGATTTAATTATTTGAGACTGGGTGAACCCTTTATCTTTACATCGCTTAACAAGTTGATCCCATTCATTAATCGCAAAGCCGATTTTAAATTGTTTTATTATATCTTCTTTAAGGCCTCTCTCTTTCAAATATCCCAAAGCTTCTTTCCCTAATTCAGAAAACAAATTTTCTTGATATAACTCTAATGCAATATCATGCAGCTTATAAAGGGAAGAAAATAACTCATTACTCGCTCCATCTTTTTCTAGTTCAATTGGGATATTGTATCGCTCAGCAAGAACTTGGACAGCGTCAGGAAAAGGGATTTTTTGATAATCCATTATAAAGGAGAATACATTCCCTCCAGAATGACAACCAAAGCAGTAATAGATCTGCTTACCCGGCGCAACGCTAAAAGAGGGTGTTTTTTCGCTGTGGAAAGGACAGAGACCAAAAAAGTTAGGTCCTCTTTGCTTTAGATCAACATACTGAGATACCACATCAACAATATCTGCTGTATCCCTGACCCTTTCGATAATATCTTGTGGGATTCTTGCCATTAAGGTTGGGTTAATTGTTTAATATATGACTCTCCAAGAGAGATAGGGTCTTCCCAATTAAAAAAAGATGCTACCTGATTCCGTAATTTATTTCCATGCGAAGCTAATCTAGAATTATTCTCAATAATTGTAGTCCATTTATGAAGAGGTAATAAGGCTACTAACCAAACAAATACTAAAAATATTATGTAGCCTTTTATTGCCCCAAATGTAAACCCCAATGACCGGTTCATTAATTGGTTGTTTTTTGATAGTAGCGCAATATGAAACATTTTTGTTATTACCCTTGTTACCAATAATGCAATTATAAATAAGATTGAAAAGGAAAAGAACATGATAACCCAGTCATCCGCATTAATAAATTGATCAATCTTAATTGAGACAAACGTGGATTGAGATATGGAAAACAAAATGGCTACTACCAAGCCAAGTAGACGGCCTAATTCTTCTATCAATCCTTTTTTAAATCCATTGTAGCCTAATAAAAGAATAAAAAAAACAACAAGCCCATCGAAGATCCACAACATTTATTCCAATAATTCTCGCAAAATTATATTAGCATTTTTTCCATCCACTTTCCCTTCCCCACGCTGCATAACAATTGGCATAACCTTACCAATGTCTGATATACCTTCAGCGCCTGTTTCATTGATCACATTCTCTATAAGCGTTCTTGTTTCTTGCTCTGTCATCATTTTAGGAAGATAAGTTTCCAATATTGCCAGCTCTATCTTTTCTTTCTCTGCAAGTTTTGGCCGCTTGGCATCTTCATACATCTTGGCCGCTTCTTTACGTTGTTTTACCAATGTTTTTATAACATTTATACAATCATTATCTGTTAATTCTTGCCTAGTATTTATTTGGCGGTCTTTTAATTTTGACAATAACGTTCTTAGTGTACCTGCTTTTTCTTTGTCTCCAGATTTCATTGCTGAGTACATATCTGTTTTAATTGATTCAATAAAACTCATTTTAACTATTATCTATTCTTTTCATTGCTAATAGAAGATGATCTTTATTTGTTTCAAAGCCAATATACCTTCTACCATTCTTTTTACATGCCACACCTGCATCGCCAATACCCATAAATGGGTCAAGGACCCAATTTAATTTAAAACTGCTAGCATCCAATATTTTAGTGAATAGATCTTGATGAAAATGCCCTTCATCATGGTTTATAGGAATATCAACCCAGAGATTAGATTCCATATTGTCCTGATGTGGTCTTTCTATTGTATTTACGCCAACAGGATGCTGTTTAAATAAAAATTCATCCGTCTTTGTTGCAAACCAAATATCAGATGTTTCATTTTTCCATGTTTTATCCTTATTAATGTGAGATTGATTTTTCCAGGTGATTCTTGTTTGAATAAAAAACATATCACTTAACAGGCCCTGATACATTCCTGAGTATTGCCATGGGCATAATAAATAAATTGCACCCGTCTTATTTAAAACGCGATGGGACTCCGAAAGCCATAATTGATTCCATTGATAATATTCTTGTAATGTGTTGCCATTACCTTGTTCTAAGGTTGTATCCCAGTTATCCTTCGGTGGATTCGCAATGATCAAATCAATAGATTGATCTGGTAGTTGTTGCAATCCATCAATACACTTCGTAAGGAACATGCCTTCTTGCATGTTATCTATGGTAACAGACATATCTTCTACGGTTCGGATTGCAGGTAAGTATCTATTCAGATCATCTATGGTAAGGCCTGGGAAAGTTTCCATAGGATTCGTTAGTTCATACGTTTTTAATTTATTTGAAGAGTCCGCCACCTTAAAATTTAGGAAATAAATAACTTATATCCTGTCGAGAATCATATCCTGTATTTCTTGGACCTGATGTAAATCATCAAAAATATTAAAATCATCTGTTTCAACTATTAGAACAGGGTAGTCTTTTTCCGAATTGATCCATCGATCATAAGAAATATTTAAACTGTCGAGATATTCTGGAGATATAGAACCCTCATAATCCCGACCGCGTTTTTCTATACGACTTAATAAAGTATCAGTGGAGGCTCGAAGGTATACTATAAGGTCTGGTTTTTTAAGGTATGAGACCATCACAGAAAAAAGACCACTATAGTTTTCATAGTCACGGTCAGATATGTTTCCTAACTCGTGTAAGTTTTTAGCAAAGATCTCTACATCCTCATATATTGTTCTGTCCTGAATAGTGCCTTCATCTAAATTGTTCATTATTTTATGCATCTCAAATCTTTTATGAAGAAAGTATATCTGCAGATTAAAGCTCCATCTTTTCATGTCCTTGTAAAAGTCATTTAAATAAGGGTTATCTGAAACTGATTCATAAAAAGGCTTCCAACCGCATCTTTCTGACATGGTTTTTGTAAATGTTGTTTTCCCTACACCAATATTGCCAGCAAGACCAATAAACGGTTTAGGTCTTTTATTTTTATTCTTCATTAATAATTATTCCGTTCTCATCCCATGAGGTCTTAGAAATTAATACTCCTTCCTCATAAATAGATTCTTCTGCAAGGTTTCCATTTTCATACCATATCCTAGACATGCCATGCAATTGCCCATCTTGATAAGATCCTTCAAACTTTTGATCATTAAACTTGAGTATCCAACTAGCTTTCCCAGTGAATAGTTCATTGGTCTCTTTATCATAATAATAGACGATACCCTGTCTATCATCATATTTTTCAAGAATAGGTTTATTTGCCTCATATTGCAAATTTGTGAAAGTAAAATTAACTAATACAAATAAAGCAAGGATAAAGGGAGCAATACGGACAAGTCGAAATTGATTAGGTGACAAATTAGCCTTAAGATATGCAAAAAGGTGTTTATTCTGATGGTTCATTAGAATTATGCATGAAAATTTGTACGAATGTATAGTTGCAGAATAATATATAATTTGCAATTTTACACTATGGAAAAAAGACAAAAAGTACTTTTTGTATGTACTGGGAATAGTTGCCGTTCGCAAATTGCTGAAGGCTTGCTCAGGCACCTTGCAAATGATCGATTTGATGTGTACAGCGCCGGAAGCCACCCATCTAGAGTACATCCAAATGCCATAACAGTCATGAAAGAGTTAAATATTGACATATCTGGTCATACATCAGATAGTATACACCAATATCTTGATAAAGGCATAGACATTGTGATCACTGTATGCGATAATGCAGATCAAGTATGCCCTAATTTCCCTGGTAATGTAGAAAGATTACATTGGAGCATAGATGACCCCTTTAGAGGTTGGGACTCAGACCCATCTCATTTAAATAATTTTAGAGATACCATAAAAGATGTGAAGGATAACATAATTACATTTTTAAATCAAAGGGAGGACCAATGATCAAGAATAAATTTTTATTGATTGTATCTTTTAGCTCTTTTTTGATCGCAGGTGAAATATCAGTTTCAATATCAGAGAACTTGGTAAACGATTATCTTCAATTGATAGGAGACCATGAGATTCCAAAAGGAAAGAATGATGAGCAAGCTCTGTGGTCAATAAATGACCCACATGTAAAGTTTCAAGAAGGGTCCGCCGAATTTTTTGCAACCGTATCGTATAAAAAAGGCAAAACAAATATAAAAAAGACCATTACAAAAAACATGTATGTGGAGTACAATTTCGATAAGAATATCATACAATTAATGATAGAGAATCCCATCGTTAAAATGGAACGAAAACAAGGAGCGCTTGGAAAGTTTGATCTTAGTTCTCTATACCAGGAAGGTCTACGATTCCAGGGCCCTAGACCTAAAACAAAGTCCATTAAATTGAAAACAAGTAAAGGACGAATCAAGATCAATATGAATATTAAAAAGTCTATCATTTACTTTGAACAAGGTGTTGTTCGAGTTGCGATCGATATGAATTATCAATAGTAATATGCAAGAAAATGATGCCTACATATTAGGTACTGACCAAGAGGAACTTGATCGATTAAAGATCCAACATCAAGTATGGAGATCTGAAACTGAACGTGGATGGAAACTCGCTAATTTCAAATCAGGGAATATTCTTTTGGACCTTGGATGTGGGCCAGGTTATTGTTCTATAGAACTGGCTAATATCGTTGGTAAGAATGGCAAGGTCATTGGCGTTGACCGTTCGGCTTCTTTCATTAATTATCTAGAAAAAATAAAAGAAAATAAAAAACTGCCTATCGACCCAAAATTATCAACCTTTGACGAACTGAACCTAGGTTCTAATTCGCTGGATGGTATATACTGCAGATGGGCTTTGGCCTGGATACCAAATCCTAAAGAAATACTAAATAAGTTAAAAACATATCTTAAGCCTAGTAGAAAAATGGTCATACACGAATATTATTATTGGACAAGCCATCGTACCCAACCAGAAAAACCAAATCTAAAAAAAGCAATTGGAGCTGCCTTGCAGAGTTTTAAAGAATCAGACTCTGAGATAGATGTGGGAAAGCACCTTCATCAATGGTTGGATGAATTGGGGATGGAGATCACAAGTGCTCGATTAATGCCAAAATTAATAACTCCAAATTCAAAAGCTTGGAAATGGCCTAGGACATTTTATGAAAGTTATTTTCCAAGATTGATAAGAATGGGATATATAACAAAACAAGATGTGACTAATGCATTTCAAGATCTAGAGGACCTAGAACAATTGAATTATGCAACACTTTGGGCACCATTAATGATAGAAGTGATTGCA
>CAJVZI010000080.1 GCA_913020665.1 uncultured bacterium
TTAAATAATGATTCAGATTAACCAATGGTTTATGGAAAAAGTTTTCTCTTTCATTCAAGAAATCAGGACTGTGACGATCAACAAGGCCACCTCCGAAGAGTCCACCCTGACCGTACATGTACCAATATTGTTGACCTTTATAATCTGAGCTAACCGGTCCCCAATTTTGATTAAAATTACGCCCAGCCTCAGTTTCGAACTTTTCACCTGCAGAAAAAGCAGTAGCATCATACCCATCAACCTCTCCAGCGAATTCTTGAGAGTATGAGGCTATATTCTGTCTGTAAAGATTTTGACCATGTCGTTGAGGTGCTCCAATTGCATAGAGTTCAAAACGATTGGTCTCATTTAATTGATAACTTGCACCTAGGTAGTAAGCCCATGCATCTGTCCATGTTTTATCAATAACACCTTCACCAGTTTTTCTTACCAAATTAGCACTTACTGCGAGGTTACCCATTAATCCCGTATTGTAATTAATGGTTGTTTTTAGAAATGAACCTGCTCCAAGCTCTTGTTTGAATCTCCCGCCCCTTTCTTGGGCTGCTGGGTTGGTTATAATATTCATGGTTCCACCGATAGAAGGAGTTGCTAGATTCACAGCACTAAGGCCGCGCTGCATCTGTATTGAATGAGAAGCATCTGCTACTCCATCCCAATTTGACCAGTATACCCATCCATTTTCCATATCATTTTGAGGGACACCATTGATCATAACCGCGACATTTCGTTGGTTGAAACCACGAACATTGATACGGGCATCACCTGCACCACCACCTTGTTGGGTTGCGTACACACTAGGGGTAGTATTTAAGGCCATTGGAAGATCTTGAGACCCTAATCTTGCTTCCATATCTTCTGCTGTAACAGTTGTGTATGCTACGGGTGTTTTTTCATCAGCCCTAGAAGCAATCACCTCTAATCCGGTCATTTCTAAAGCAGATCCAGTGAGTCTAAAGTTTACAGTTCTTGCTGCTGACATTGAAGCATCTTCATAACCGATCATAGACGCGGTCAAGGTCGCACCATTTGGAACATTGTTAATTGTAAAAGCACCATTCGCATCTGCGGCAGCCCCATTATTTGTCCCATCTACAACAACATTTGCACCTGGAAGTGCAGAGCCAGTGGCACCATCCGTTACTGTCCCAGACACTGTCATCTGCGCAGTAAGGAATGTTGTTAGGGAAAAGAAGAGAAGGCTCGCCAAGATTCGCTGAGAACGATTCATGTGTTTCTCCTTATTGTGATTCATAAAATATGTCCATTAAAGACATGCAATTATAATCAAAATTGCTTGAATTATGTTATAAGAAAATAATAAACATACATTAGTTAATATTTTCTGGGTTGGCATGAAATATTGGTTAAATCCTAATTGTTCAAATTAGAATTATAAAGAATTTAATTTGGTTATTATTTGACCAAATATCATACGCCTAAAATAAACTAAGCTCGTTTGATTCATCTAATGGCTGTATACAATTCAAATTATTATTTTTTGTTGAATTGACAAAATTAGAAACAGGATGATAAGAAAGTGGTCCAGAAAAAGGTCTCAAATAATTTAAAACGATGCGAATATTATCTTTCGTATCACAGTTCAACCATGTATCTACATCATTTTTATTTAATATGGCTGGCATGCGATCATGAATATGTGCTATGTTTTTATTGGGTGTTGTAGTTATGACCGTATATGTTGAAATGATAGTTGAGGAAGACCTCCAAGACGTCCAAAGTCCTGCCATTAATAGTAATGTTTTTTCTGGATGGTGCATATAATATGGGATCTTTCTCTTTCCATGTTTTTTCCATTCAAAATATCCATCTGTTATAATAATACAACGTTTTGAATGTACTAGGTCCTTGTAGGATATTTTTTGCAGTAATGTTTCCGATCTGGCATTGATCATTCTGGAAGCTCTAGAGCTATCCTTCGACCAATGGGGGATAAGACCCCACTTCATCATTCTTACTATTCTAGAGCCTCTTTTATTAATCAATACAGGGGAGTTTTGAGTTGGCGCTATATTAAAACTCGGTTCATGATCGCCTTCTATCCATTCATTTATAGCTAATTCTTCAATGATCGATATCATATCTTTGGTCAATGTTTTTCTTCCACACACAATAGAATCTAATTAAATAATTCTTTTGAAGATCCAAATGGATCTACAATTTCAATCATAGTTATTATTGAAAAATTATATTGGTTACTAGAAAAAATGAAAAAATTAGTATTAATGCGCCATGGTGAAAGTCAGTGGAATTTAGAGAATAGGTTTACTGGTTGGACCGATGTTGACCTTACTGAAAAAGGGGAGGCCGAAGCAAAAAATTGTGGTTTATTGCTTAGAGAAGCTGGTTTTCAATTTGATATAGTACATACATCTTTATTAAAGCGAGCGAATCGCACGATGGAAATTTGTCTTCATGAAATGGGATTGAGTGGCATCAGTATTAAATATAATTGGCGGCTCAATGAAAGACACTATGGAGCACTCCAAGGTTTAAATAAAGCAGAAACAGCTGCGGAATATGGTGAAGAGCAGGTACATATATGGCGCAGAAGTTATACAGTCCCACCTCCAAAACTAGATTCAGATGATGAAAGGCATCCTAGATTTGATGATAAATATTCTTCTATACAATCAGATATCCTTCCTGATAGTGAATGCTTAAAAGATACGGTAGATCGTTTCATGCCTTATTGGCTTGATTCAATAAAGCCTGATATTGAATCAGGTCATAGTGTTTTGATCGTAGCCCATGGGAATTCATTAAGAGCACTTGTTAAATATTTAGACAAGGTGTCTGATGACGATATTGTTGAACTAAATATTCCTACAGGTGTTCCTTTGGTCTATGAATTGGATGATGAAATGAATCCTGTTAAAAGTTATTATTTAGGTGATCAAGAAGAGATATCAAAAAGGACAGCAGAAGTAGCTGCACAGGGTAAAAATAGATCTATTTGAAGATCCTATTTAACTCGCCAGAAAGACGTATCCCTCCTTGTAAGAGCCTTTGCTCAAGAAGATCTTTATTGGCATAGTAATATTCCCACTTTAGATCATCTTTAGAATATTCATAGCACTGGTTTCTAAGGTCTCTTGATTCATGTACATAGGTTAGTAAAGAATCGCCCTGCCATTTCCTTATCTTACCTCTATCCTCATTAAGCAATAAATAATTAACATATTCAGTATAGCTCAACTTTTGATAATCTATTAATTTGGTATCCCAAATACTATGTAGGTTAGTTGACTCACCAAACCACTTCAATCGTACACTATTGCCTCCTCGATCTTTGCCATTCCCAACATGAAGTGGTTGATGGAGATCTCCAATCAAGTGAACCAAAAACTTTAATGCGATCTGTTTTTCAACTTTTGTTGCCTTTTTATCTTTTAATGTTTTTATAAACTCATATACTTTTTCAACAGCTAGTCCCTGGTGCTTATTTTTTTCATAATCCTCTCCGTTAGGCACGGTACACCAATGCCAATCATTTGCATGGCGCCAATTAGGATCAGATTTTATATCATCTGCCCAATTACTCATACGGGAAAGATCATGATGTCCCATAAGTTTTTTAATTTGAGATTTTGCATTTTTAGTCAAATAGGTCTCTGCTACCTTCCCTACAATGCGGTGACCGGTTCGTCCCCAACCCATTAGGCTTTGAGAGAGAAAAATAAAAACAAACGTGATCTTTATCAGATTTTTCATCACTGTATTCAATTTTACTTAATTAAATGGTACGAATGATAATATCATTCTTGGGTGTTTGTCTGTTGCTATCAAGAAACCTTTATTATCAAATCTCACTATACTTTCCCAGTTACGTGGGGAATCTTCATTTAAAACAAGTTGGATCGGTTCGCTTTTAGTCAATATTATCCTCTTATTTTTTATTTCAAATTCGATCAAGCGTTCAACAATATTTGAACTCTGATGACTATCTCCTTTGGGTGTGTTTTCAAAGATCAGATCTCTACTAGGCTCTAATGCTTTTTTATCACCTGGCCAAAAGTAATTAATGCTCCAGAATTTATTATTCTCATCAACTTTTGTAGCATCGGTGATTCTGTACTCTATATTCACGGATCTAATTCTTGAAATATTTTGATCTTTTGGAGAAAATAAAATATGATAAGCGCCCCTTTGCAGGTTTGCACCATTTGCCTCATACAGCATTAGGGCATGATCATTATGCATTAGGATACTTTCGAAGGACATGTTGCTGATCTGGATAGGCGTTTTAACCTTTTTAATATTTTTTGGTGGTATGGTTATCTCAAATGTTTTTTTATCTATTGTTCCCCAGGCTATGTGTCCACTCATAATATCATTGTGCTCTGATTCAATGCTAATATATACATTTTCATTTGAGAAACAGATCGCTTCAAAACCATCAAAGCCTGGAATCAACTTAGAATAATCTGGAGTGCTAAATTTAGTTTGTCTGGCTACAATTGGTTTTTGATCGTCTTTTTGCAAATTATTTTGAATCTCTGATTTAGTTATCATAAATAAAAACCCGCCTTGATTCTCAGGCAAAAAAAATAAATTATCATTATACCAGTCCATTCCTGAGATCTCTTGTTTTCTATCTGTTATAGGTCCAGACAGTTCAATAGACTTTATTGAGACTTCTTTTGAAAGGATAAAAGTAATTGAAAAAAGTGAGACTGATAAAAAACGTATCATGATGAAGAATCAAATGACTCACACAATTTTTTCAAGAATTTATAAGAATAAATACCATCACTATGACCATCTTTCCAGAATGGTCTAATGGCATAGTATCCCACGGGTTGTATACCAGTAATTAGATAACTTTGTTCATTCATTATTTGTGGTGGGCCTTTATAAATATTGCCAAAAATATCTGTCTCACCTGCGCAATGTGCACATGGACAATTATCTCTCATTGGTTTTAATGGAAGGGCATTTTCACTACCATCCTCCCATTGAAGTAGTAGTAGATCATTCAAGACCTCATGATGAGATAACTGAGTATTGGACATTATTTAACTAGGACCAACTTTTTTGATTCTATAGAGTATTTTGTTTCTAAAACTACAAAATATATACCACTTGAATATTGACCAGAATTCCATTGGATAGACTTCGACCCTGATCCCATATAGCCAGAAAATAGAGTTTCTAGTTTTCTACCATTAATATCAAATATGATCAATTCCATATTTTCAATATCATTTTTTACAGAAAATTCAATGGTAGTATTTGAGTTAAATGGATTTGGATAGACCTTTTGTAAAATATTTGTTCTTTCAGGTTGTGTATTATTTGATACCGATAGCGCAGGTAGTGATACTTGACTAAAAACAAACTCACCGTTATCAATAGATATCGTATGTGGTGGAAAATAAAAAGCTGGTTTAATCATCACCGTATTGAAAACACCTGTTATTGATGTGTCTGTAGCTTCAGTTATCTCCATTTCACCTTGCAATCCTAGATAAAGATCATTTGTTAGGCTTAAAAATATATCAGATATAATGTCGCTTGAGTCCTGAGTATTTGTAGTGTCGGTAAAAGAATCAAACAATTCAAGAACAAAAGAAGAATCTAGCCCAGGCATAAAAATTACCAGTGTCTCAAAACTAAGAGGATTGTCTTCATCTCCGTCCCCTGGAATATCCCAGGTGCGAGGCCCAACGGGGAAAGTTGTGTCTGTTAAAACTGCTAGAAAAAGATCGAATTCATTGCTCTCTTGCTGTGTCATAGATGCCATAAGAAGGTAAGAGGT
>CAJVZI010000081.1 GCA_913020665.1 uncultured bacterium
CAATAGGCTTACCCGCTTGATTAAAAAATCTGATTACTGGGACAGTTCTGTATGCCCCTGAAGTTATTCGATCTGTTATATCTGCCGTAAGATTAAATGATTCTTTACTAAAATAAAATATTGTCAGACTACCATTTTGCTCCAAACCTGTATAGGGCAAGGCATTAAGCATTTCTCTTATTATTTCATCTTTAAGGGAATAAGTAACATTAAACTGCACTGTTATATAGCTATCATCATCTTTGTGGTATATAAAATTCGGTTTCTTCATAATGACATCATAAGGATTATCTATAAGCTTATTTAGCACATCCTTAAGCATGGCAGTATTAGGAGCTAATTCAGGGTTTTCCTCAACAAGCTGGTTTGCTGAAAAATCCATAGTCCACTCTCCACCACTATCGAATTTAGTAACATCTTTTTTAGGCTTAAGATCTTCATTTTCTTTCAAACCCAGAAGCACATCCATAGACTCTTCAAGCTTGGTAAATTCATCCTGCAAATTTTTCGTTACCATTTCTGATTTTACAGATACGGGGTGCCTTGTTTTTGCGGGTTTTGGCTCTATAAACTTTGGTAATACAGCAGAGATTTGATTTTTACCTTTTGGGAGATAAGGAGCAATCATTAAACGTATATTGTCACTTACTTCTTTCTTCATTTTCGTTATGTCGCTGTATTCAGCAACTATATCTTTTTTCTCTATCTGGTCCCAGGTAGCAAGATCTATAAGCTGAATAGATATATTTATTTTTTCTAGCTGTCTAAAATATTTACCCAGCAATAAAAGATTTCTAGAAGCAATAGGCTGTTTTAGCATTAATGATCTGTCATTCATCATTATTTCAAGATCTTTTTTATCTTGTATAAGTAATCCGGGCTCACTCTTAAACCTGTCAGAAACCATATCCGATAACCCTGAGGCTATCCAATCGATGGTTGGATCATCTTTTATGTTATCAAACGGTATCACATAAAAGTAGGCAATGGACTGTCTAGCAAGAAGCCCAGAAATAAAAAATAATATGATTAGAGTTTTCCGCATCCTCATAAATGTAGTATAATATTCCAATATAGTGGAATTTTCACTATAGTATCAATGGATAAATAGATTGCTTACTAGCCAACTTTTTTATTGAAACGCGCCCATGAATCACGTAGCGAAACTGCTCGATTAAAAACGAGCTTATCAGGCGTTGAATTTTTGCTATCAATCTTAAAATATCCAGTTCTTTCAAACTGATAAGGTAAATCAGAAGCTCCTAAGTGCAGGGACCTTTCCAAAACTGCATTGTCAATTACTTTTAGGCTCTCCTCATTTATGTTTTCAATGAAATCTCCATTTTTTTCAGGGTGTTCATTATTAAATAGCCTATCATATAGTCTTATTTCTGCTTTAATGTTTTCCTTCACACTGACCCAGTGTAGTGTGCCCCTTACTTTTCTGCCATCTTCACTTCTACCTCCTTTAGTATCTGCATCATAAGTACACCTGAGCTCAATTAATTTACCTTTTTCATCCTTTATCGCCTCATTGCAAGTAATATAATAGGCAAATTTCAATCGAACCTCTTTCCCAGGACTAAGCCTAAAAAACTTTTTAGGAGGCTCTTCCAAGAAATCATTTCTTTCGATATATATTTCTTTTGAAAAAGCTAATTTTCTTTTTCCAGCGCTCTCATCTTCAGGGTTATTGATGGCATCGACATATTCTAATTCATTATCAGGGTAGTTTGTTATAACCACCTTAAGTGGATCAAGAACTGCCATTACCCTTGGAGATCTCTTATTTAGATCGTCTCTTAGGGAATTTTCTAGTTTTGCAACATCTACAACCGTATCACGCTTTGTTACTCCAACACCTTCAGAAAAATTACGAATTGACTCTGGAGTGTAACCTCTTCTTCTTAGTCCTGATATTGTAGGCATTCTTGGATCATCCCAACCTTCAACAAAACCATCATCAACTAATCGTTTTAACTTGCGCTTGCTTACCACAGTATAGTTCAGGTTCAACCGTGCAAACTCTATCTGCTGAGGATGATAAGTCTCTAACTGATCAAGGTACCAATCGTAAAGCGGCCGATGATCTTCAAATTCAAGAGTGCAAATTGAGTGTGTGATTTTTTCTAATGAATCTTCTAATCCATGAGCCCAGTCATACATTGGATAAATACACCAATCATCTCCTGTCCGATGATGGGTAGCGTGCAAGATACGATACATTACTGGGTCCCGCATATTTAGGTTTGAATGTGCCATATCTATTTTGGCGCGCAAGGTTTTTTCCCCATTGGCAAACTCACCAGACCGCATTTTTGCAAACAAGTCGATATTTTCATCAATGCTACGATTCCTGTATGGACTGTTAATGCCTGGCTTCTTGAGCGTTCCTCTTTGCAACTTTACTTGATCTGGATCTAAATCACAAACATACGCGTTCCCCGCTTGGATAAGCTTTACAGCAAAATCATGCATTTGACCAAAATAATCCGAAGCATATAAGGGTTCGTTGCCCCACTCGAAACCTAGCCATGAAACATCCTCAATAATTGACCTTACATACTCACTTTCTTCCTTTAGGGGGTTTGTGTCATCGAATCTAAGGTTACATTTCCCATCATATTCTATTGCCAAACCAAAATTAAGGCAAATTGATTTTGCATGACCAATATGTAAATAGCCATTTGGCTCCGGGGGAAAACGAGTGTGAACTCTTCCACCCCACTTCCCCGATTCATTATCCTTATCAATGATCTTTCTTATAAAATTATCAGCGTTATTAATCTTTTTCATTATTCACTAAGAATCTTTTGTGCATTATTTAATCTTCGGATACATGTTTCCTTTCCCAGGAGACTCATCAGATTGGCCATTGATGGACCAGTAAGAGAGCCACATATGGAAACCCTAAGTGATTGTATTAATTTACCTTTGCTTACATATTTTTTTTCTGAGAAATCATTAATACATGCTTCAATTGATTCATCTTTCCAGTCCAAGCAGGTGAGGGCTTTTTCAGCAAATGATTTTAATAATTCGGACGTATCTTCACCCCAGCATTTTGCAACTGCATTTTGATCATATTTTATGGGGTCATTAAAAAAATATTCAGATTGGTTTATAATATCTAAAAGTGTTTTTGATCTGCCTTTTAAATGTGAAATTATTGAAAAGAGATACTCATCTGATAAGCCATTAGGTGCCCAATCTGGTTTTATTGATCTTATTGAATCCAATAATTCTTCTGATTCGCTTTTCATTATATGCTGCCCGCTTAACCAATCCAACTTTTTATTATCAAAAACAGCAGCTTTCTTGTTAATCTTTTCAAGAGAAAAATTATCCATTAGAAATTGAAAATTAAAGACCTCGTCTTCTGTTCCAGGGTTCCAGCCTAATAGAGCTAAATAATTAATTAAGGTATCCGGGAGATATCCAAGGTCTCGATAGGTTTGTGTACCTACTGCACCATGTCTTTTGCTCAAACGCTTACCATCAGAGCCAAGGATCATTGGCAGATGAGCAAACTCTGGTGTGTCCCATTTTAACGCATCATAAATAAGGATCTGCTTAGGGGTGTTTGAAATATGATCCTCTCCGCGTATCACATGACTGACTTGCATATCATGATCATCAACAACAACAGTAAAGTTATATGTTGGTGTGCCATCGGACCTAGCAATAATAAAATCATCCAATTCTGAGCAATCTGTATTTATATCTCCATAAACCAAATCTTCAAAGTGAATATTACCATTTAAAGGAATCTTAATTCTGATAACATAATTTTCTTTTTTCTGTAGTTTATCCTCTATTTCTTTTTCGGACCTATCTCTCCATATTCTGGGGTATAAATAATTATCTTTCTCATTTCTAAGCTTGTCTAGCTCTTGGACAGTAGCAAAACACCTGTATGCACTACCAGTTTTAAGTAAATATTCAATTACTTCTTGATACCTTTTTGTTCTTGAGGATTGTTTTATAGGATTACCTTGGTATTTAAACCCAAGCCAGCCAAGTGACTCTATAATCTGCTCTGTAAAGATATCCTTAGATCTTTCTATATCAGTATCTTCGATTCTTAAAAGAAATGTCCCATTATTTTTTAAGGCGAACAAGTAATTAAAAAGAGCAGTCCTTACACCGCCAATATGAAGTTGCCCTGTTGGACTGGGTGCAAACCTAACAACTGGATTCATGAATTTTATTAGTGCGTTAATCCTTTGAAAAATGTAGAAATTATAATGTAATAATTCCTAATGTGGAGGGGGAGGGATTCGAACCCCCGGAGGGCGCAAACCCTCGCTGGTTTTCAAGACCAGTGCATTCAGCCAGACTCTGCCACCCCTCCAATGATTATTATTCTATCACTTTCTGTAATGAATTTACAGATTTATGCATAAGAGTTTTAAGTTAAAATCATTTATTTTAGAATTATTTTATTATAGTCTGCCTTCTTTTAATCAAACCGCGTGTTTTTGTTATCTCTGAAGTATTTAAATCATATCGTACGGATATTCCAAGATCAACCCATCCATTGTATTCATACCTAGCCTTTTGCATCACAACTGTTTTACTGATATAATAAAGTTTAAGATTATCTATCAAATAATCTTTCCCAGATTATACATTATATTATGTTAACAAATCCTACTAAACTATTTTCCATAAAGCCCTTTAAACCCTGAATCTAAAAAAATATCAAACCAACCGGTTAAATACATATAAAGATATAGAGCAACTGCGAAACAAACCAGAAATGACATTAAAAAAATTAAAAATTTTTTACCATTCATTATTAAAATTGGAAAAAAATAAAAATAATAGTCAATGTTAAACCGATTTATTATAATAAAAGTATCAATAAAAGAGGAAACTCCATGAAAAACAAAATAAAACACCTTGAAAAAAACCAATTTTATGTAGCATGCTCAATACTATTGATAACAATATCATTTTTATTAATATCTACAATAATAACTAAGGGCACATCATTATATATTGGAACTAGTATTTTATCTGGCATTGCTATAACGGTTATAGGCCTTTCATTGCAAGAATGGACAGTGCATAGATACTTATATCATCGATATCACAAAAATTTTCTTATGAAACATATTTATACCATTCATCATATTGGTCACCATTCTGTTATATTTCCGCCAGAGAGATATGTTACAAAGGGCGAAGTAAAAAGGCATCCAATTTTTGAAAATGATGTAAAAGAACTAGGAGAGTCTAAATTCAGTAATATTTTAACTAGATTATCACACTCCGGATCTTACATTTTACTATCATGCATGACCATCATTGCACCTTGTTGGTTAATTACGAAAAATGGAATTTTGCTTACTAGTACTTTATTCTCAACAATAATTATATGTCATTTTGTTGTTACAGTCCATGATGCTATCCACTACCCTTCTCAACACCCATATATGCAGAATCAAAAATGGTTTAAATTTTTAGATAATCATCATTTAATACATCATATTGATACTGAAAAAAATGTGAATTTTCTTCTTCCGATTTGCGATTTTCTTTTTGGCACTATCAGGTTTTCATTATCAGATAATGAAAAAGATAAGTTCGGTACTCTTGATATAGCTAAAAATAATCTCTTGGGCTATTCAGAACCAGCTAAAGAAATTCTAAAAATAGACAGAATATCTCAGCATAAACCGATAAGACATTTTTAGTAGAGTTTGCGGAGAGGGAGGGATTCGAACCCCCGAAACGCGTAAACGTTTACACGCTTTCC
>CAJVZI010000082.1 GCA_913020665.1 uncultured bacterium
CATTGGATTGCAGATTGTCCTGCTCCAATAATGACTAAGTTTTCCATGTTTAAAAAAGTTCTCGATTATTTTTTTGAAACTAACTAAAGTCTACATCTAATTTAAAAATAAGGGAGAAAAAAATGATAGGAATTGTTGCCACATTAAAGATTAAAGAAGGATCTGGTTCGGACTTTGAAGCAATAGCCACTCAATTGGTTGAGAAAGTAAATGCAAATGAAGATGGAGTTGTTTATTACGATCTCTATAAAGAAGATGACACTACTTACGTTTTCTTAGAAAGATATAAGGACGAAGAAGCACAAGCTGAACATGGTAAGACTGATTATTTTAGAGAGCTAGGTGCCCAGATGGGACCTTTTATGGCAGGTGCGCCTGAGATCAGAACACTTCAATCTGTTTAACTAAATCAAATGAGGTCTCGAGAGATATTCTCTGGACCTCATTTCTTCTAATCGGCTCAAGGTCCTCTTAAAAGGCTCGACAAGTCTGTTTCCTCTATAAATATCGTTCAAATTTGCTTCTAAAGAAAGAATCAAATTAACGTTCCTTTCGTAACATTCATCAACGAGGGCTATAAACCTTCTGGCAGCATCGCTGTTATTTTCATTCATGATTGGAACTCCCGAAACAAAAACTGTATGAAATTCGCTACAAACTTCAATATAGTCTTTTGCACTTCTCGGTCCCTCACAAATCTCTTTAAAAGAGATCCATACGGAACCTTTCGAGAGCTTTATGGTTTTTATTTTTCTTCCAAGAATCTGGATATTCTTATTTTCTTCATATTCATTGTTGGTCAGTTCAGAGAAATTAGATTCGAGTTTCTCTGTGCTTTTTCCCTCACTTTCAATGACAAATATTTCCAATTGCTCAAGCGTTCTTAGGCGATAGTCTTGTGCAGAATCTAACTCAAATATATCGCAGTTCTCTTTTATGGACTCTATCGCTGGGATAAACCTACTTCTATGCAGTCCGTCTTTATATAGGTTATCTGGATGGGTATTTGAGGTTGTAATTAGTGTAACTTTATTTTCAAATAACTCATCAATAAATCGCCCTAACAGCATCGCATCCCCTATGTCTTCTACATAAAATTCATCAAAACAAAGGACTTCAGTCTGTTTGGAAATGTTTTTAGCTGCTATCTTTAAAGGATCCTTTTGACCAGATATTTTGTCTAAATCTTCGTGCAAAAGCTTCATGAATCTATGGAAATGAACTCTTTTTTTATTTTTAACTGGAAGAGTTTGAAAGAAAATATCCATCATCTGGGTTTTGCCTCTTCCCACTTCACCTCTTATATACAGCCCCTTTATTTTTTTTTGCCCAAACCATGCTTTTGAGCGTTTGACCAAATCAAAGTTGAGCTGATCAAGCTTATTTAAAAGCTTACTTTGTTCTGCATCAAAGCTCAAAAGCCCATCTTCAATTAATTTTGAATACAGATCAGAAGGTTTCAATGCTTATGCGAAGTCTGGATTATGAGTAAAGGTATGTATGGTCTCATCAACTGGAGACCAAGATTTAGCTGTAGAACTCCAAAAGTTTGAGTCTGCATTTATCCAAGTTGAGTCATCAATACTTCCAGCTTTTATAAATTTAATATCTGGATTTTCTTTAACAAAAGAGATTAATGGGGAGCCGCACTCTGCACAAAAGCCTCGAGATATATTAGAGCCTGCAGAGCCAGTTACAGTATAGTATTTTAGCTCTCCATTAATTTGTAGAGATTCATTAGGAATTAGCAATATTGTTGCTTTTCCACTACCCGTGCTTTTTTGACAATCTGTACAGTGACAGTGATGTGCCGAGATCACATGCGACTTATCAAATTTATAGGTTATCTTTTTGCAAAGACATCCACCACTTTGTAGTTCACTATCCATTTTCTATTCTCCTCTTATCTTTGTGGCTTCTTTAAAATTAAAGAAGGTGTATTTTCTACGTAGTTCACATATTCAGGATCAGAACCCCATTTCTTCATTCCTCTATTTTCTAGCATCGGAATTCCACTTACCCTGGTCAGAAGTATATAAACAAAAATAGGAGATATTAAGGTCACTAATTGCCAGCCACTTAAGACTGGGAGGGCAATCAAGGTTAGTCCAGCCCACAAGGTAATCTCACCAAAATAGTTAGGATGTCTAGACCAAGCCCATAGACCTGAAGTAATAAATTCTTTTTCTTTATTCTGTTGCTTTTTAAAGTTTCTTTTTTGCCTATCTGCAATCACTTCAATCGAAAATCCGAATATCCATAAAGCCAATCCAATATAGGCCATTAAACCAAGTGGAATGCTGACATCAGAAGTGATAGCTGCCAAGCCTGCAGCCATAGTTAAGAAGACCCAGAGCCCTCCCATAGTCCAAGTCATTATGTACCAATGAAATTGGGTTTTCATAACCGTGAATCTATTATCTTTACCATCCTGCTTAACCCTCAAGAACAAGAAAGATCCAAGTCTTACTGCCCAAATCACTATTAATGCGCCGATAAGAATATCTCTCGGATCTACAGACGGATTAAGATAAAACCCCAAAGCTATTGCGCTCAAATAAGAGATTGACCCAGTCAAATCAAAATAATGTTCAGTTTGGTAAATATAGGAAGGAATAAATATTATCCAATGAAGTAGATAACTAACACTTGCACACAATGCAAATAGAGAAATTCCATTATAGTATTGCGAGCCCTGACTGCCAGCTAAAGCAATAAGCACCCCTAGGGCTATACAGACAAAAGTAGTGGGTATTGTGACGGTTCGTTTCATAGTAATAATTAGTGATTTAATAAACCATTAGAAGAGACAAAAGCTTACTTTTCAAGTTTATTAATCCGTTTTTTTGAAACTTTTTCAACTAAGGTAAGTCCTACTCCGACACAAGGACCAATTCCAAAAACGAACAAAATAGTTCCGATTCCAACAATCCCACCTAAGAACCAGCCTACAGTAACGGCAGTGATTTCGATAATTGTTCTAATTAAAGGAATAGAAGTGTTTGTTTTTTGCTGTAGCCCAATCATAAGCCCATCTCTAGGTCCTGGTCCTAGGTTGCTAGCGAGATAAATACCACTTCCTATTCCAACTATCAAAATGCCAAAACTTGCTTGCAATATTTTTAGGTAAATCAACTCTGGTTTAGGTATGAAGCCAAGAGTTAAATCAATAGCCGAAGCTATTATGATTGCGTTTAATATAGTTCCAATTCCTGGTATTTGTTTAAGAGGTACCCAAAATATTAGTATGAAAATACTTATTAAAAATGTCGCCATTCCTATTGAGAGATCAGTCTTTGATGAGATTCCTTGAGCCAAAACTGTCCACGGACTCACACCTGATCCACTACCAATTATTATTGCCTCTCCTAAACCAAATAAGAAAAGACCAATAACTAACATAATTAAGGTAGTAAGTTTTGGCTTAGTGTTCAGAGGAAACTCAGAGCTCCAGCTTACATTTGGTACTTTTTTTATAGTAAAAACTCTACTTAGAAATCCCATCTGATTGATAAATTATGTTTTGCTTTAGAATGAATCTAGTTTAATCTTCAAGTGAGACTAACACAGGAGATTGATAATGATTACATTAATTCTTTTAGCTTTATTACTTACCCTAATTCAGCTGATGACGCCGGCTTTGCTAAACAGTAAGAATTTAGATTTTCTTATTTCCAATAGAGAGGGCTCAGTGGAAGAGGCACCGATTGTTGGACGAGCAAGAAGAGCAGGTAATAATATCTTAGAAAGCTTACCTGCATTTTTAGCACTCGCTATCTTGTCCATAATGCTTGAAGTTGATACATATAATTTAGCTATGTTTTGGTTGGGTTCTAGAGTCTTATATTATTTCTCCTACGTATTTGGAATATTGTATATAAGGACGATCATTTGGTTTGTATCAATAATCTGTTTGATCTTGATGGGTCTTGCGCTTATTTGAAAATAGGTGAGCTATTTTTTATCAGACATTGAAAAAGAGAAATACCTTAGGGATGGATTTATTCTCAGGAGAGACCAATTTTCAGATACTGAGTTAGTTAATTATCGAAACTCTCTAGAAAAAACCGTTTTAAAAGCTCAATCTGTAGCGGGCAGTGGTAAAAAATATTTCCTAGATAAGAAAAAATTTATAGATATTGATTTCTTGACCCTACAATATGAGCCACAACCTAATGAAAAATATCTAAAAGTCATAGAACCAGCTCACTCCTTAAATTCTGAGCTAGAGGAGCTAATCTTTGATGAGAGGCTAACTGACCCAATTAAATCAATTTTATCAACAGATTCACTGAGTCTTTGGACAGATAAACTCAATCTTAAAAGGCCAATGGTTGGGTCTGGTTTTGGTTGGCATCAAGATTCACCTTACTGGATTCATGATAATGAAGATGTAGACTCTCTCCCGAATGTTTATGTGTGCCTAGACAAGGCTGATAAAGAAAATGGATGTTTCAGAGTTATTAAAGGTAGTCATAAAAAGGGTTGTTTGCCAGGTACATGCGATAATTCTCAATTAGGTGGTTTTTATACTGACAAAAATCATTTTGATTTAGAAGACTGTATCGATATTGAGGCTAATGCCGGTTCGTTGATATTTTTTAATCCGCATATAGTGCATGGGTCTTCACCCAATGAGTCTACTCAAGAGAGAAGGGCATATATTGTTACTTATCAACACAAAGACAAACCTTCCTTGAAATCAGGAAAAGTCTTAAATATATAGCTTTATGTATTTACTCTCCAGGCACCTTTTTTGATTGAAACGAAGATCATAGTTCCAAAGATCATCATTGCTATGGCAGACGCGATAAAAACTGATCCAATTCCATAGCCGAACCAGTGAACTGAGATACCACCACCTATGCTTGCTATTAGAAATCTGGCGATGGTTGCAATGGTTGGCCATTTCATAGCATTAGCACCCTGAGATGCGAAATATAGTGATAAACCAATCCCTTGAAAAATATAAAAAGGACCAACTATTTGTATATAGAGTTTTGTCACTTCAAATGCTTTCACATCATCTGTAAAAAACTGAATCCAAGCATCTGGAAATAACGCCAGTATTAAACCTATAAATATTGAAACAACGCCTGCAGATGTTCCTCCATAAATACCCACCGTTTCAGCTCTTATAATATTTTTTGCACCTATATTTGCTCCCACTATAGAAGTCATTGCGGTACCTATTCCGAAGATTAAAGGAATCATTAAAAACTCTACTCTTGAGCCTATGCCATATCCTGCAAGCGCTTCAGTACCGAAAGTACCAACTAAGCCGGTAAGAACCAAAATAGTTCCAACCGTCAAAAGTGGTGAAACCGAGGCAGGTATCGCAACTTCAAAAATACTATTAAATAAATCTCTGCTAAGTATCAATTGCTTCAGCCTTAGTTTAACGGGAATAGATTTACTCATTAGTTTAAGAAAAATAATTATGACCATGACGGAAGCGCTTATAAGTGTGGCTATAGCTGCACCCGGAACCCCTATTTGAGGGAATCCATACCATCCTAAGATAAACCCACCCGATAGGAACACTTGTAAAAATGAGGTACATATCATGAGAGTGGCTGGAAAGCGCATATTGCCCATTCCTCTCAATATTGCGCTCATACTCCCTGAAAGCCATAGTATTAATCCTCCCAGAAATAAATAAGAGCAATATGTATAAGACTCTTTCAAGATATCTCCTCGGCCACCAAG
>CAJVZI010000083.1 GCA_913020665.1 uncultured bacterium
GTTTTATGGAAGCATTCAATTCAATCTAATTAAAAATTTTACATTAACACCTGAGAAAACAATAAGAGAGTCAAAAGCTAACTTAAATAAAATTGTGAAATTTTATGAAAGTGAAACTAGAGTCAGAAAATTAGGGTTAAAAAGCGATGTTTTTATCGAAGAACATGATATAAATATTGATATCATGCGACAGAGGTATGAATTTTACCAATCGCATCTCAATTATTGGAAAAAACGAAAAGACTCAAGTGAAATGTATTTTAACTATGAGATATACATGTTTCTTTATTACAGGTGGATGAGCAATTATGAACTCGATCAAGAGAACACGTACAAGCTTTTGTTAGATTTAATGGGTTTCTGCAATTACTATGCAGCCAGATACTTTAGTCTAGAGAGACTATCAGAAGAAAGGGAGGTTCTTCTAAGTAAGATGAAATTATCAACAAAGGTACTTTCTGTTATTGATAAAAATCTTAATCAAATGGATGATGAGTTACTTCAAGAGGCCAGTGCTCATCTGAATTAGGTCATAATCATATTTGTTTCACTATCTACTAGTATTAATTTGGTTTTATATTCAAACTATAATTACAGAATCATTCGCGATTAAATATTTATATTAGGAGATTTTTTATGCAGAAACTAACAGTGTCGTTTAGAAATTTATTTATGAGAATGTGCTTTGCGCTTATCCTTCCGGTAATGATTTTTACTAGCTGTGAAGAGCAGGTAGATGACCTTTGGGATACGGATGATGACGGACAAAAAGTAAGCCCATTAGTTGGCGATTGGTATGCTGATTCAATTAGTTATTATGATGATTATTACTATGAGGCCTGGGACGATTTAATGTTCTTAAAAAATATACATGATTACAACCTCTGGCTATTATCTGATGGCAGTTTCCAAATGATCTTAGACCAAAAGGTGCTTTTAAAAGATGATTGCGAAGCGTATGAAGGAACCTGGAATAATAGTTCAGGTTGTAGCGGGACTGGTGAAGTTGATTATGATCCATTAGAATATTGTAATTGGTGGTTTGAATTTAATCAGTACAATATGGAGACAACCGAATGTAGCCAAAATATCGAACTAGAAGGAAAGTGGGTAATTAGTGATGATGAATCCACAGTACGGCTTTCAATGGATTCATTATGTGTTAACAATTACAATGACCCATCATACATCACAGATTCTGATATATGTGAAAATAATGTCGGTGGATATACTGAAGCAGGTTGGAAAAGTACTGTCGTCAGAGATTTTGTCTATAATATTGATGATGTGACTGGAAACCTGGTACTCGATGGGTATTGGTTTGGTGATTCAACTTTGGTTAAAATTTATTTATCAATGTAAATCCGAATTTGGAAAATCTAAAAAATCCCTGCCTTTGTAGGGATTTTTTTTTTCATTCATATGTATCATAGACTATCCATAATTCTGTTAATATTTATAAATATCGCCCTATGTGATAACCATAGCGACTGGAAGGTTGACACTGGATATGATATCGATAAGGATAAGAGATATATCCTATTATCCAATTCCAGCACAAATGAAGAGAGGATTACCTCAGAGAGAGTTGTTGGGGAGTTGAGGATATACTGTGATGGGTCTATCCTTAACCTTATGATAGATTGGGGTGAATATGCAAATGAGTCAATTGGTAATGTTTACTATTATATCTATGATTATGGCTTATGGGAAGAGAACTGGAGAATGTCTAAAAATGGTGATATATCCTATTCTGAAGATCCTCTTTTATTATTAGCTCAGTTAATGACCAATGACAGTCTAGCTATTGGGATACGACCAAAATATTCGAATGAAATTAGGTTCTATTTCAATAATAGTGATTTGGTTGACATAATATATGATAATAAGGAAATTTTTAGTGAATACTCTGACATGTTTAAACAATTTTTCATTGCCTACGAAACTCCTCCTGAAAAGCAAGAATTAAAAAATGCATTTGATGGCTATATATCAAAACAGATGGACTTAAGGGAGTTGAAGATTTCTTTATCAAAAAAAGATAGATTTGTTTTTAGTCCGATCTGGTTTGAATCAAAATTAGATCATTTCCAACATTCGGGTATCTCTGATGAGAATATCTTTTATTTTAATAAATGGTTAAAGAAAAAAGGTACCCTTTTTACCTCAGCTAAAATTATTGTTACCAAAATGTTTAAAAAAGAACCGATGGTTATTGCATATAAAGATGTTGAAAAGGTTGAGGTAAAAGGGAATAAAATTATAGGGTACAGAATACATGTCAATGACAAGTACCTAACCCATTTCTCAAAGATTGAGAAAAACAAGGTTATAGAATTAAAAAACTTTATTCTTAATAGAAGCTTAGATGAAAAAAATAGTTAGGCTAGTAATTTGATAAATATAATTAGATCCATATTTCTTTTAGGGTTAGGCTGTGTTTTTTCCTGCTCAGGAACTGTGAAACACATTGAGCCATATACCTATAAAGGCGATAGGCGCTTTCAGGCAACCATATACAGAGATACTATGGGTATACCTCACATTTTTGGAGAAACCGATGCTGATGCTGTATTTGGGCTTGCATATGCACATGCGGAAGATGACTTTAAAACCATTCAGGATCTACTGATGGGTGCGCGTGGAATTTTGGCTTCTGAATATGGTCCTAAATTGGCCCCAGTAGATTATTATGTACACCTCATAGGTGTATGGGATGATATAAATACAAGATATGAGCAGGAGGTATCTGATGATATTAAAAGGATCTGTGAGGCTTACGCAGCTGGAATCAATAAATATGCCAGCGAAAATAAAAGCGAGCGCATTTCTAGGTTATTTCCATTAAAAGGTAGGGATATTATCGCTGGATGGATGTATCAGATTCCCTATTTATACGGAATTGAGAGAATAATTGGAAAACTGTTTAAAGAAGAAAAACCAACATTTAGCTTACTGGAAAAATCATTAAATGTTGATATGGATCCGATGAATATTGATCTTATTGGAAGTAATGTAATTGGCGTGTCTCCGCAAAAATCCTCAGATGGTCATACGAGACTACTTGTAAATACACACCAGCCTTGGACTGGCCCAGTAGCTTGGTATGAAGCTCATATGAATAGTAAAGAGGGAATAAATATGGTGGGGGGTCTTTTTCCAGGATCACCACTAGTTAATCACGGACATAACCCGCATCTTGGATGGTCATTTACAAGCAATAGCCCAGATTTGGTAGATGTATTTGAGCTTGAGATAAACCCAGATAATGATAATCAGTATATGTTTGATGGAGTTTGGAAAGATCTAGAAACTAAAGATGTAAATATCGAAGTAAAATTATGGGGACCCATTAAGTGGACTGTGACAGAAAAAATCTATCGATCTGTTCACGGTCCTGTATTAAAGCGTCCGCATGGTAGCTATGCTATCCGTTATTCTGGGATGCATGAAATGCGAACGCTAGAGCAGTTTTATAGGATGAATAAGTCCACCAATCTGAATGAGTTTAAAGAAGCAATGAAAATGCAGGCACTTCCGATGTATAACGCAGGGTATGCTGATAAAAGCGGTAATATATTTTATGTATACAATGCAATGATACCAAAAAGAAGTGAGAGATATGATTGGAGTGGGTATGTTCCTGGCAATACGTCTGATGCTCTTTGGCAGGATTATATAAATTTCGACGATCTTCCACAGACAACAAATCCACCCGGTGGATATTTTCAAAATTGCAATGCGAATCCATTTCTGGCTACAGGAAAAAGAGAGGATATATCTCCGAAAGAGATCTCCCTTACCACAGGTATTGAAACTCATCAAACCAATCGGTCTATGAGGGTGATAAGATTATTTGATAATGATAGCTTGATAAGCAGGGAGGAGTTTCTGCAGTATAAATACGATAGGCAGTATGAAAAGAATTCGGTTATGGCGTATGCAATCAATAGGCTTGTTGAGGATATAGATACAGATGATCTTGAACTTTTGGCTGCGGTTGATCTACTAAAGAATTGGAACCTAAGGACGGATATGGATAACAGAGCTGCTGCTTTGGCAATCATGACCTTTCCTTTGAAATTCGATATAGCTGATTACGATCATGACATAGATAGACTAATGGTCAGATTAAGAGAGTCAATAAATAAGCTAAAAACACACTACGGTAGGTTTGATGTCCCTCTTGGAGAGGTGCAGAGAATTGTGAGGGGAGACGTTGATCTTCCTCTTGATGGGGGACCAGGAAATTTGAGGGCAATCTATACAAAATGGGTAGATGGTAAATTGATCGCTCATACTGGTGATTGTTATTTTCAGATTGTAGAATGGGATCAAAACGGCAAAGTAAGCGCACAGTCTATACATCAATACGGATCAGCTGTGAATGATAAAAACTCAAAATTCTATAATAATCAATCGCCGTTATTTTCCTCAAAAAAAATGAAACCTGTGTGGATGGATTTAGAGGATATTAAGTTAAACCTGCACAGTGAATATACTATCTCATCTGAATGACCCTAGCTGCCGATCATTTATTTTTAAATTGTAAGAGAAAATGTTATTTAAAGATATTTAGGCTATATTCAGAGTGAATACTTAAATAATTATAACTATGATGAGATCAATACTATACACTGTCATTTCTATTTACTTTTTCTCCTCAAATATTGTGCTATTATCTCAGAATAAACCCAAGCCTCAAAGCGCTATGAGAGTAAACCTTATTGTTGATGCATCTTGTGCTAAATGTCAGTTTGATAAAAAAAGTGACAAGGACTGCCTTTTAGCAGTTGAAATTCATTCAGACATCTACTACGTTGAAGGAACAACCATTGATGATCATGGTGATGCCCATGCTAGCGATGGTTTTTGTAATGTGGTCCGAAAAGCGCATGTTGAAGGCATTATTGATGATGGTAGATTTTATCTAGATAAATTTCGTCTTTTAAAATACAGGGAAAAGAAAAAGCTCTATTCAAACTAAGATTGGTATACATAAAAATTTAATGACGTATTTAGTATTAAAATTTTTAATAACCTCAATAATCATTGTAGCTGTTTCTGAAATAGCAAAACAGAGTTCATTTTTCGGTTCAATTTTAGCGTCAATTCCCTTGGTATCCGTTTTGGCCATTACTTGGTTGTATCTAGATACTAAAGATGTTTCGAGAGTCATAGACCTTTCAAATGGAATTTTGTGGCTTGTCATTCCTTCATTAACGTTCTTTATTATTTTACCAGTTTTATTAAAATATGGAATTAGTTTTTATATTAGTCTATCTTTTTCGATTGTAGCTACCATAATTAGTTACTATTCATTGATTAAAGTGCTTAATAAGTTTGGAATAGAAATATAGGAATTTATTAAAATGAAAGTTGGGAGAAATAAACCGTGCCACTGCGGGAGTGGTAAAAAATATAAACACTGTCATGAGATAAGTAAGAAGTCAAATAATAATCAGTACGTTATTATTGGTCTGGTTGCTACTGTCATTGTTGTGTTGCTCTTTATCAGTACAGATAGAAATGAGTCAAATAGGAGGACTGCTATTTCAACCAGCCCGCTGCTAAATCAGCCCGCTGCTAAAAGTAGTTCAAAGCCAGCTGGTATTGCACCACCGGGAAAGGTCTGGCATGAGGGCCATGGT
>CAJVZI010000084.1 GCA_913020665.1 uncultured bacterium
GAACTTTCTGGAACAGAACGACAGCAGTACATTATGTCCATTTCTAGTGAACTTAAAAATATTAACGATGGAATTATTCGCAATGATCTGATCAAAATTATATCAGAAAAACTAAAAGTAGATGAACAAGATCTAATAAGGGTAATAAATACCCAACGTATAAATCCAGAATATGATTCAAAGCAAATAACTGAAACCAATAACCGCCATACTTTTAATAGTAAATTGGAAAAAGCACAAGTTGAACTATTGCAATTACTTTCCAATGAAGATAATAAGATCAGAACATATGTAATAGATCATATTTCAATAGAACTTTTCACAGAGCCTCTCTTAAAACGATTAGCAGAGGTTTTATTTGATAGAAATTTGGATGTGGAATCATCTGCAATTATCGAGTATTTTCAAGATAAGAATGAACGTGATTCCGTTGCCCAGATCCTTTTCACTAAAGATCAAAGTGATTCATTTGAAGAAATTGTATCTGATTGTTTGAAGATCTTAAAATCCATACCTTTAAAAGAGAAAATCTATGCTCTTCGTAACGAGATACGTGAAAAAGAATCAAGGGGCGAGGATACAATAAATGAACTCAGTGCTATAACAAAATTACGTGAAGAATTAAATGGTCTTTAATAAAAGATATATCGGGCTATTAATTGCAACTATTTCATTTGTATTTTGTAATCAAGTGCAATTAATAACAATGCATAAAAAGAGTAATGGTACGTTACTACGAATTGTATCTAGCTCAATTATAGATATTGAAAATATTGCAGGGTGGTCAGGGCAAGAAAATTGGTTTTATATAACTATCAATGGTACATATCTAAGTCCTTCTGCAGTTGAGTATATAGAGTTTGAACCTCCCATAATGGATATAGAGATCACGGAGAATAATGAGTCAGTGCAGATAGGATATTTATTTGAGAGACCTATAGAAGATTTTGAAATATTCCATTCAGAAGCAAGTCGTGTTATTTTGGTCCAGGTATGGGAATCTTTAAATGATAGTTTAAGAACAGAGGTTCAGTTATCAGAAGGTAATAATAATAACCGAGTTTTTTCTCTTCCTAAAAAAGAGGCTAAAGGATCGCCCTTTTATGATTCATTTGTATATGCTAGAGATAAGTATGGACCTGAAAAGTATTTTGTCTGGTATAATAATTGGTATTCAACAAAAGATGTCCCTGGAGATGATAACCCCTCTGACCGAAACATAAAAAATAAACCAATAGAAAAGGACATTAAAGAAGATCCAAAACCATTGGTTGTTATCCGAAAACAAAAAATGGAAATAAGTGGCCCTCCCCCTCCTCAACGTAAAATTATAGATAAAGAGTCACTAGATATTACATTTATATTAGATGAAGGAGTCCTTCGCTCTGGTGTAAAAAACCCCCGTTTTGTAAAAGCGCTTCAAGAAGCTCTTCTGGTCTTGGGATATGATTTGGGTGAAGGTGGAATGTATAATGATGGTGTTGATGGGAATTTTGGTCCGATAACTGAAAATGCAGTTATTGATTTTCAACTTGATAGAGGTTTTAATGCAGCTAATGTGGATGGAATAGTTGGTGAAGGTACCCACAATGAGCTTATGAGAGCATTATCAGGTAAAAAACCGATCATTACAATAGCAGAACAAAAACCCCAAAGACTTGATACAGAAGAAAAATTTGGGAGCGTTATACTTCAAGCACGTGAGACGGCAAAAGAACTACTAAATCAACCCCCAGTAACAACCCAGGTGAAAAGAGAAACACGAAAGCTTGCGAATAATGATGAGGTTAATCTCCTTCCTCCTGATCTTACAAAAAGAAAGACATTTTTGAAATTAAGCTGTAATCTTGAAGGAGCTAACGTTTTTATAGATGGCTCTTTAATAGGTCAGACACCTATCCCCAAAAAATTCCCTGTGACACCTGGATGGCACAGAGTGCGAGTTGTTGATCCAGATGCTCCACCACCAAAATTTGCTATGAGTATTCCTGATTACCAGGATATCTATGTACCCCAAGGTAGAACACAAAAAATTAGAATAAACCTAGCCATAGCAGAACAGGAATCCACAGATTAGTATGTATTTGTTTCCCCCTATTAAAAGACTTCGGGGAATTATATTTTGGACCTTAAGTGTTTTTATCCTTTCAGCTCAGGATTTGCCAGTCATTCTTGCAACAAAGACCGAGCCAACCGAAACAGGACTTAAGATAGAATTTCAACTTTCTAGCTATATTGAAAGAGCAGATATATCTAGCTGGATAGAACAGGATAAATGGTTTATACTAAATTTTTATAATATTATAAGACCCTCAGAAAATTTTTTTGATGAAATTATAGGATATCCAATCCGTGACCTTCAACAAACCTGGTCACAAAACTCGCTACAACTTTCAATACAGATCAATCGTAGTATTGGTATTTTTGATGTTATTCTTCATGATCAAGGCCGTAAAGTTTTAATTATTTTAACCTACTCTGATCATGTTGAAGAAAAAGAAGTCAATCCTTCTTTTGTATTCCCTGATCTCAAAGATGCACAAAAAAAAACACATCCAACTTCCTGGAAAGATGCTCGTGAAAGAACTACCCTTGAAATTATCTGCGATACGGAGGGTTTACCTATATACGTTGATGGGCATCTAGTCGGTTATTCACCACTAAAGAATAGGGTTGATGTCTTGCCTGGTTGGCATAAGGTTGGCTATTTCCCTAATAATTATACTGAGGATGCAAATGTATTGACATCTAAAGAAAAAATAATGAATGATATCCTTGTGATGGGACGATTGGATGTTTTTGTGGATGAGGGAGATCATGAGACCATTGTATTAAACTACCAAACCCTGGATGAAGAAGTGATTGATTATAACAAAAGATTTCAGGCTGGTACTTGGGTTGGTTTTTCACTCTTTTTTACAATGATCGTCTTGATGAGTTGGGGGCTAGCCTGATAAGTAGTATTCGTTTATTTCTTTATCTTATAATTTTTTTCACCACAGTTCATCTATATGGAGATGTGGAAAAACCGGTTGTTGGTAAAACAAAGATCTCAAAAGTAGAGTATTATAAATATTGGAATCCATATCGGCGAGTATTGGACCTAAGAGGCAAGCCTCAAAGTTTTTATGGCCAAATATATTATCAGGCGACTTATAACAAAGAAGGAAGAATCAAAACAGTAACTAGATTTGGTAAAGATAGAAAACCGAAAGAGACATACTATTTTATCTGGTCTAGATCTGGTGCACGTTCTGAATATAAAGTAAAATTTCATGAAGGAGGAAATGTCTCTCGTTTAGATAAAGATCTTTATGCAAACGAACTGAGTTATGTTCGTCCAGGCTGGGTTGCACATTTTATTAGTAGGAGCGATGGTAGACCTCGAGAGGTTTCATTTAGTGACTCGATTGGTTTTAAGTATTTTTCTTATCACTTTAATTATACAGTTGTGAAGGAAGATAACATTTTTTCTGAGGTTGTAGAGTCTTCTTATTTTGATTCTAATGATGCATTTGTAGGACGTCATTTATTATTCTGGGAAAAAGGCGCCTATTTAAGAATGATCCAATATTTTGACCCAGAGAATAAAACGATCCAAACCAAAGAATATCTCCATGATAAAAAACTACAAGAAACGGTTAGGGTTATAATTGATCAAGAGGGTAAAGAGGTCGAACGAAAGATCATACCTCTTATGCCACCAGATAAATATGCATATAAATATGAATGGACTGGAAAAGAGGTGATCGACAGAGGATTGCAGGATATAGATAATCTAGATCTTGCAATAGAATTTGCCGCTCGTGCGGAGGATGCACTGAACAAAGCTAATGCCGATCTGGTCGCAGCAAAGCAGGCATTGGATGAGGCAAATGAAAGAGCAAGAACTGCTACAAAACTTATGAGAAAAGCGGAAGGCCAGGCTAAAGATGTAGAATCATTCCAAGCCCGTATGGATGATGCTAGAGAGGAGGCCCAAAAGGCAATAGAAAATATGTATAATGCTGAGCGTGAAGCTGAGAGAGCGAGGCTTGAAGTAGCAGCTGCAACAGCGACATTAGATGCCGTACAAAAGACCAAAGATGTAGAAGATTATGCTCAAGACCAGGCTAAAGAAGCAAAAAGACAGGCAAAATTGGAAAGAAAAGAAGCTCGAAAAAAAGCACGTGAATTGAAACGCGCATTACAAGATTCATTATTGGGTTCTGGTCCAAAATCATTTTTAACCTTAGCCTCTGGTCAGCCAGTCATTGTAGAGAGAACTCTTAAAGATCATACTGCAGGTGTTAATTATACCTTTGGCTTAGGCCGTAGGAATATGTTCACGTTTAATGGAAAAGAAATAGATATTGGGCTTGAGGTCAATTGGTATGACTTTGCCTCAGATTCTATAGGCAAAAATTTTCAAACCTTAAGTTATTTTTTAATTGGTCAAATTAATCCAAGACTAGGATGGCGATGGATCCCTTCCACGCTTGAGACCGGTCTTAAAATTGGAGGAGGGCTTGTTTCGCCTGGATATGGTTTTACACTAGGCTCTTCTGCTATATTCCATCTTTTACCAACTCCGATCACTATAGGTATGTTCACGCAATTTAATTGGGTGTCAGGAGCAATAGAAAAAGAAACCAGAACATATTGGACAACTATTGGTCTTGTTTTTGGTGTGAATCTTCAAGATAAACTCCCGGGAATCTTTGATATAGATCTTCCAAATATATTTGATATTTTCTAGTAAATAAAAAACCCCCGAAAACGGGGGCTTTTTATTTAGTTTATTTCTATTTCTAGATTAGAAACTATAGGTAAGACCAAGATTGAAATATCTTGGCGTACCTAGAAATACTTCAGCATTATGTGCGGCATGTGTTTTATCACCATAACTATTATACTGACTATTGTCAGTTGCATCTTGAACATATACATCATCTAATGCATTAAAGACATGCGCAAAAGCTGTAATAGGCATTCCAGTCATATCTGTAAGATCAAAATTAACATGTAGATTTAGCTTACTGTAAGAAGGGGCCATCCATACCTGCTCTCTATCAGCCTCACCGCCAGAGTCAACTTCTCTTGCGCCTGGGCTCCAATCAGAATAATTCTTATCATAGTAATTGAATAAAGCCTGCACGCTTAGTCCTGGCATAGGAGTCAAGGTAGCACCAAATGACATTCCTGTTTGAGGCATATCGCCAACATAAAGGTCATTCAACGCATATTCATATGTTGTAGAAGTTTGTCCAGTGACATTCCCTAAAGTATCAAACTCAGCTTCTTGATATTCTCCAGACGCATCACTAACAAACTTCCATGTTCCCATTCCAAGAGATGCATCTAAACGAAGCATGTCAATTACTTGCATAGAGGCTTGGAGCTCTAGACCCGAATGGTCTTGATTTACACCAGTAAGGAATATGACATCTGTATCTCCACTAGAGCCCTGACCGGTTGTAACAGACTTTGTCAGGTTGCGATCTTTCCAACTTGTCATATAGTAACCTGCTTTCACTGACATATTTCCTGCATTATAATTCACACCACCTTCAAGGCTAGAGAATTTTTCATTTGCTGGATCTGATGCAACTGTACCATCATAGTATATCACATTATCCATGATAGGTGGTTT
>CAJVZI010000085.1 GCA_913020665.1 uncultured bacterium
TGTCATCAATAAGAATGACTTTAGCTTTTTTTACTGGTTTCCCTTTTTTGTTAACTACTTTACCGCTTACTTCAACCTTTTCGACCCTTTTTGGAGGACGTTTTTTAATTTTTTTCGTTTCAATTGCGCCGCCTTTACCAAGTGCAGGTGGACCACTTTCGTTTTCCTCAACAACTGGCTTAGGACCAAAAGCAGTATTTTGTTCTTCCCCCTCCTTAGACAATGTAATCTTAAGGTCTTTGATATCAATATTCCCTGAATCCCATGCTTCAATGAATACCGTTGCACTTCCTTTCTTCTTACTTGATATGTTTAGGTAGTAATTTTGCGCCTTTAGATTTTCCAGACTGAATTTTCCTTTTTTATCAGATTTTGTGTTATCTATTTTTTTCTTTTTTGCTGTGGTTAGCTCAATCTCAGCTTTTTTAACGGGTTTGCCATCGCTATCCAAAACCACACCCTTAATTGATACCGTTTCACTTGGGTATGCAAAAGACACCATAAAAATAACTGTTATGTTTCTTAGAATTTTCTTCATCTTATTAATGGATATAACCCATGATTGCGTAAAAAGCTAAATCACAGGCTCCCTCAGATTTATATCAAATTACACAATACTAAATTAACCTACAATGCTATCAATTGATCAATAATTTCTATTATTTTAACCGTATTATTTATTAATCTGTAGGTTTAATATAAATAATAACTTTAACATTGATTCTTATGATATCCATGCAAGAGAAAAGTGAATTAATTCAAGATTTAAGCTCTATTATTGGTGAAAAATATATTCTCACTGCTGAATGGAGCATGGAACCCTATTGCAAAGGCTGGAGATATGGTGAAGGTAGGGCAATCGCTGTAGCAAAACCTGGTTCCTTGATAGAAATTTGGAAGGTTTTGCAATTTTGTTTAGACAAAAATATAGTGGTCATTATGCAGGCTGCCAACACAGGATTAACAGGTGGATCCACTCCATATGGTGACGATTATGATAGATCTATATTGATTATAAATACCATGCGAGTGAGCGATATACATATCATCAATGATGGAAAACAAATTATCGGATTTTCAGGGAGCACATTGTTTGAATTAGAGAATAAATTAGTTTCTTTTAATCGGGAACCACATTCTGTAATTGGATCTTCTTGTATAGGTGCTTCAATTGTTGGCGGTGTCTGTAATAATTCTGGTGGCGCATTGGTAAAAAGAGGTCCAGCTTACACAGAGCTTTCACTTTATGCGCAAATTGATAAAGATGGCAGATTAATATTGGTAAATGAATTAGGAATCGATCTTGGAAATAAGCCAGAGGAAATTTTAACTAACTTGCAAAATAAAAATTATAATAATGAGGATATAAAATTTCCAAATAAGCTTGCGTCTGATAATGAGTACCAGGAACGCATACGAGATGTTGATGCGAGCACTCCTGCGCGTTTTAATGCTGATGAAAGAAGGTTGCATGGCGCCTCTGGATGTGCCGGCAAGATCGCTGTTTTTGCAGTTCGTTTAGATACTTACCCAAAACCAAAACGGAGCCAGGTATTTTATTTAGGTACCAATAGCCCACATGTATTGAGCAAGATCCGTAGAGACATATTAGCTGAATTTGACAATCTCCCTACATCAGGTGAATATTTGCACAGGGATTGCTATGACGCAGCCAAGAAATATAGTAAAGACACATTTATAGCTATTGAGAAATTAGGTCCTAGTTTTATACCTAAGTTATTTGAGTTTAAAAGAAAAGTAGACCTCCTATCTCAGAAGTATAGATTTCTTCCTAATAAGTTATCAGATAAGCTGATGCAGTTTCTGAGTAAACTCTGGCCAAACCATCTTCCTAAGCGAATGGAGCAATATCGAGATCGCTATGAGCACCACTGGATAATTGAAATATCCGATGATGGTATTGAAGAGGCTAGATCATATTTTATGGAATTTTTTAAGACAAATGAGGGAGAATTTTTTGAATGCACTTCAAAAGAAGCTGAAAAAGCAATCTTACATCGCTTTGTTGCAGCTAGCGCGCAAGGTCGCTATCATGCCATTAATGAAGATAGATTGGGTGAAATGATGTCTATGGATATCGCTTTTCCTCGCAATGAAAGAGATTGGTTTGAGGTATTACCAAAAGAGATAGATGAACAATTGGAAATGAAACTGTACTATGGACATCTGTTTTGTCACGTATTACATCAAAATTATATATTTAAAAAAGGTGTAGATGCAGAGGGGCTTAAGGAAAAACTATTAAAAACTTATGAGGATAAAGGTGCCGAATACCCTGCAGAGCATAATGTCGGTCATGAATATTTAGCAAAACCAACTCTTTCAAAATTTTACAAAGAATTAGATCCGACTAATTCTTTTAATCCGGGTATAGGAAAGACCAGCAAGCGCAAAGGCTGGAAATGATTTTAATCACAAAATTCTAATATTATTCTTTGTGTTTTGTTTTCAAAGTCTATTGTAGAATATTGAATAGGTAGTTAATTTATTTTTTAATCTGAGGAGTCATAATGCGGAATTCAAAACTCTCTATTTACATATACATAGTAACAATTATTTTCACGTACACATCCACCTATGGTGAATCAATCGCGAGGATCATGAAGGCGGAGGGCTTGGTTTATGTAAAGCGTTTAGGTATGCAGACCTACGCTGAGACTGCCCAGATTGGTGGTTCTATCAATAATGGAGATGCTATAAAGGTAGGTGAATATGGATTTGCCGCTGTAATTTTTTTAGATGACAGATCTGTGGTTAAAATTAAGTCTAATTCGCAATTTGAGTTTATGGATACAAAAAATACCAGATCCTTAAATATCGAGTTTGGAACAATTTTAAATAAAATTGAAAAAGAAAATAGAAACAAAACTTTTAGAGTAGTGTCCCCAGTAAGTGTTGCGAGTGTAAAAGGCACTGAATTTTCCGCGATGATTGATCCATCGGGGGTTGACCAATTTGTTGGAAAAGAAGGACTTTTTGATGTTTTTAACTCAGTAAGCGGACAGACAGTGAGCGTGGGCCCTGGTCAGAAAGCATTGAGTAGTACTAGCGGTAGTCTAATGCAGGCACCTGCCACGCCAGCCGATTATCCAACTGATCCTGAACTAGAAGACATCATTCAAGATAGTGAGCAGCCATCAAAAAGGAGCGAACCTAATCAGCCTTCTAGTGAACCGCAAAAGATTGACACACCAGTCCAAAATGAAACTTTAAATGAGAAAGATGCTATTGAGTCTGAGCCTTCAGAAACAAATAATAATTCATCGGATAATCAAAATTCAAATGATAAATCTACTTTGGATGCTAAGCCAGATGTACCAAAAAAACCTTTCGGTATGGGATTAGGTATTGGCTCAGCTACAATAGATGGTACTCTCTATAATCAACTGGCGCTTCGACCTGAGATAAACATTGCTGGTATTGGGATAGGTCTAGATCTTGTTGTTTATATGGATAATGAGGGAAACGTGCGCCAAGATGAATGGGATTTTGAAAATGACCCAGATCTCCTATACGATAAAATTCTATATATTCGCTACGGTGAGAAGACATCACCTGCATGGGTTAAATATGGTTCCATAGAAAATATGACACTTGGACAGGGTGGATTGATGCAGGGTTATTCAAATATGATGGAATTTCCCACTGTAAGAAGAGTTGGTATTAATACAGGGTTTAATATCGGTCCACTTGGTGGTGAATTATTTTTATCCAATATTAAAGATTTCTCTAGGGGTGGCACTATAATGGGTTTACGGGCTCAGTATAAAGTTTCTGATGCATTGCCAATTACAGTTGGTTTAAACTATATATCTGATGCGAATATGTTCTCTTCTTTAAAGGATAAAGATGGTGACTCATTTCCTGATATATTTGATGATTTTCCAACTGATAGCACTCTTTGGAATGATACAGACGGTGATGGATGGCCAGATCCAGGACATGGTATGGGCGTTTCTGACTCTTTGATCGATATTGATTCAGATGGAGACAATCTTGTAGATACTATTGATGATAGCATTACCCTAAAAGCAAGGCCATTTAGTATCAATGATAACAAAGCATCTGTTTCAGCTTGGTCTATGGATATATCCTATCCGGTACTTTCAAGTGATATTTTATCCCTTACAATTTTTTCAGAGTTTAATAGTTTGTCCTTTCCAGAGGTATCGACAGTTGATGATAATGCTGATACGGTTTTCTACCGCCCAAAGAGATCTGGTACTGGATTAACCATTCCTGGCTTAAGATCAACACTTTTTGGTTTATTGAATATTTCAATTGAGTATAGGTCCATAAAGGGTTCTTATGTTCCGCAATTTTTTGACCAAGCCTACGATCTAAATAGGGTAGTAAGTATTTCACAAGGAACAGAGACCACCATAAAAACAAAGGACATGTCAATTTTTTCTGAACATGATGACAGCTGGAGTTCTGACGGATTATTTGGTTCTGCAAATATGAGCCTATTTAATTTAGTCAATTTTAGTGCATCTTACGCAAGCATGACAGCTGATACAGTCGAATATAATAGCTTCAATTCAGTGCTAACTTTAAATACGGATAATATTCCCAAGCTTAGCTCAGCGACAGCGTTCTATAGAAGAAATAATGATAAAAACCCTTTTGATTTTAAAAACCCATCTGAGAATACTATAATGGGGTATAGAGTAGGATATGAAATGAGTAAAGGTGTGAGTCTCATTTGGGAGTATAGCGAATTTTACAGAGATGATGGAACAGGAAAGTTAGAGCCTGTTAGGCAGACAAAAGTGGAAACAGCATTTAGTTTTTAATTATACTTATGAATAGAATTATCTTATTACTTTTTATATTTTTAGCTTCAGGATATTCTCGAGATGAAGTGGTGATATTAAGTCCTCGGGTTGGGACAATTATTGACATCCATGAAAATCGTTTTTATCGTATTTTTCCTAAGGTTAGAAAATTTTATAGTGCACAAATTTATTCTACCTCTGATCTAAAATATAAGGTGCGTATTATTGTAACTAGGAAAGGGAAACAGAAGACCTACGAAAAAAAAATGTCTCTTGAGCAATTTACTAGGTTTCAAAATAAAGTAAATGCCCAACCTGAGTTTACAGAACAAGCACGAGAAATAATGTACGCAGGAATGGATTTTTTAAGAGCAGCTCAAATCATAAAAGATCTTCAAAAACCACAATATGTTAAGATAACTCACAATGGCAATAAACGTCTTAGAGGTACCTTGGTCTCATTTGAAAATAATATTGTAAATGTACAAACCGGACGTTCTCTAGAAAAAATTGATTTAGATAATGTGGAATTGATTTCATATAGACTTTCTGATAATGAATTTTTAGGTATAAAGCCGTATATTTATGCGTTAAGCGGGGCTATGGGGCTTAATATAGCTGCGCTATACAACAATCAACGAAATCCTAGGTTGGATGAGTCTTGGTATTATAGATTCTATGGTATCACATTGGGTCTAATATTTAGTGGTGAGCTCTATGATGCTCTTTCAACGATGTTGACCCCGACAGAAACATTCA
>CAJVZI010000086.1 GCA_913020665.1 uncultured bacterium
TGGCAGATAGATTTGCGGCTGCAGCAATGAGCGCCGGCCACCCAAATGAGGCAAGCCCCTTAGGTCTGAGAAACATTGCCTTTACAATACACATGGGAGAGAATGATTATTTATACGATAGAAATAAAGTAGCAGTACAATGGGGGAATCAATTAGCGGAGCTGAGAGGAAAGGACCCTGGAGGATACCGACATTTAGTTAAGATATATAAAGACAAAGGCCATTGGATGGATAATCTTGAGGCCTCTGCATTGATCTGGATGTCTGATTTCGTTCGCAACCCATATCCTGATAAAATAATATGGAAGCAAGACGATGTTCTTCACAAAAGGTTTTATTGGCTTAAAAATGAAGATCCAGCCGTTGGTGATTTAATTGAAGCTGAAATAAATGGTCAGGTCATCGATATTATAAGCTCCAGTTCATCTAAATTGGTTATTTTATTAAATGATGATTTTATCAATATGAATAAAAAGGTGGTCATTAATTATCGAGGTACCGAATTATTTAATGGATTAGTTTCTAGAAGTAAAAAAGTGATCGAGCGTTCAACAAAAGAGTACGGTGATCCCTATGGTGTTTATTATGGTGAAATATATATATCACTAGCCAATTAGGGCGCTAAATTCAACTATTCTTTCAAACTCATCCCACAGTTAGTTTAAGAAAGAAATTTAGTAAATTAAAAAATGCAAAAATGGTTCAATAATCTGAATTTGATATCATCCATCGCTATAATTGCATTTATGTTTTTTAGTGGCGTTTATCTAATCTTTTTAAGACATAATGATCAAATAGGATTCGGATATGCTATAGGACTTGCTCTTATCATTGAACCGATTATTTTAATGTATAAGAAATATTATAGATCCAGTCAAAATAGTATGAGCGATGAAGAAGAATAGTTCAGAAAAAATATCTATGAGCTATACTTTTAATGACAACACTCTATTATGATAAAAATAACGGTATTTTGCTTTACTATCATATCTTCAGCCTTAGCGATTAATCCACCTAGGGAGGGAGCAATCCCAGATAGTATATTGTCATTGTTTCGATCCCAAGGCATTGGTAATGAATACGGTAATCCTGGTTTGATGAAAAAAATCCAAAGATTTAAAAATCAGAATACTAGAGACGAGCAGATAAATATTAATGTACCAGTACTATTGGGGAAGTATTCAGATCAAGCACAAACGTATTTTAGCGCATCAGATTTCAATCAGTTATTATTTGATAATAATCCGAATGGTACGATGACAGATTATTTTAATGAGATTTCATATGGTATGCTACATGTCGATGGTTTTGCAAATGGTTGGTATCAATCTTCGATGACGATGAGTGAGTCAGTACAGAACACAAAATTATTTGTTTCAGGAATCGCTGCTATGGCTGATTCTGACTTTGACTACGCTCTATATGATAATGATGGTCCAGATAATATCCCAAACTCCGGTGATGATGATGGATATGTCGATGGCATTATAGTAGTATACTCCGGCTGCGGTGCTGAGTGGAGACCAAGTAACGGGAATATATGGCCACACATGAGTTCCCTTGGACAGTATCAGTATGTCACGGATGATATAGGTGCAAATGGTTCAAACATTATTATTAGCTCCTATACCGTTAACCCTGAATTATCTGGTGGGGGTGACTGCTACACTGACATAATACGCCCAATTGGTGTATATGCGCACGAATTTGGTCATATTTTAGGTCTACCCGATCTGTATGATAGAGATGGAGGCTCAGAAGGCGTGGGGAACTGGTGCCTAATGGCTGGAGGTAGTTGGCTTGGGTTTGCTGGCGATACTCCTGCGCATATGTCTGCATGGTGTAAAATCCAAATGGGGTGGGTTGATCCAGTTGTAATTGATCAGAATTCTTCAAACGTTAGTGTTCATCAGCTAGCGACAAATCCATCGGTATTAAAAGTATGGGAAGATGATTTTCATTGGAATCGTTATTTTCTTATTGAAAATCGTCAAAAAACTGGATTTGATTATCATTTAAATGGGGATGGATTATTGGTATATCACGTTGATGAAATTAGGAGCTATGGTGCTAATGCATGGAGCGGAGGACCGGTAAATAACGATGAGTTACACAAGTTGGTGGATATAGAAGAGGCAGATGGGTCAAATGACCTAGATAATCAAATTAACCGTGGTGATAGTGGTGATCCGTTTCCAGGCCAAAGCGATAATCGTACATTTAATCAATATTCAAATCCATCTTCAAATAGATATGATAATTCAGTAACTAATATTTCGCTAGAAAATATCAGCAGCTCAGGTTCTGTAATGTTTGTTGATATTGAGTATCAACCTAGATCAGGATATGCGGTTGCTTATGACACTATGGGTATGTCCTATTATGGGTTCGGTAACTCATTTAATTGGGATAGGTGGTCTGCTGTTCAATTCGAAGCACAAGAAAGCGGATATCTAACCGAGGTTGATTTTGGAGTGAGGTATCCAATGAGCTGGGAGGTTAAGATTTACGATTCATTCGATGGATCTAGTCCGGGGCAAATTTTGAGAAATATTAGCGGAAATTCTGAACAACCTGGCTGGGCATCCACGCAAGTAGACTCTTTATTTATCCATGAGGGTCAATCATTTTTCATCGCCATAAGATACATTAATGGGACTTATTCAATTCCATATGATAATAGAGGTCCTATCTCTGGCAACTCTTATTACTCAGATGATGGTGTCCTTTTTAGTAATGTGCTGTCTTCTTATGGAAATGCGAATATTAGAGCAAAAATTAGGACAGATGAAATGATGTATTCAAATGCTGGGGAGGTGCTCCCAAGTGAGTTTAAACTTTATAGTAATCATCCCAATCCATTTAATCCTGTTACAACTATACAATACGATTTACCAAGCGATGGATTAGTCAATGTTTTAGTTTATGATATGAAGGGGAGAATGGTCAAAACGCTAGTTAATGGCTTACAAAATTCGGGACAAAACTATATTAAGTGGAACGGAACAAATGATAATGGTGAACAGGTGTCAGCCGGATTATATCTTTATACAATTCAAGTAGGAGAATATATAGAAACAAAGAAAATGGTATTGCTAAAATAGCATACTTGGTTTTATTAGATTTACATAAGCATGAGTAATCCTAAACGAAAATTAGCTGCAATTGTTTTTACAGACATTGTTGGTTTTACAGAACTTTCTGCAAAAAATGAGCCTGCAGCCCTAGAATTATTAAATACCCAGAGAGAATTGTTTAAACCAATAGTACGGGATCATGGTGGTGATTGGTTAAAAGAGATTGGGGATGGTCTTTTACTAACCTTTAAAACAAATAGAGAGGCAGTATTTTGCTCTATAGCAATGCAAGAAGCTGCCAAAGCAGTCAAGGAGTTACAATTAAGAATTGGTATCCATCAAGGTGAAGTTGTTTTTCAGGGTGAGGATGTCGCTGGAGATGATGTAAATATTGCCTCAAGGATCGAACCTTATTCTCCCGTTGGTGGAATAGCAATATCCAACAGGGTTAATGTGTCACTTGAAAGAGACCCTGAATTTTCTACTGAAATTGTAGGAAGCCCTGAATTAAAAGGAGTAACACAAGAAGTAAAGATTTATTGTATTACCTCGCATGGTCTTTCAACTTCAGGAAAATTAAAAAATAAACCAAATAGCTCTTTTAAGTGGAATGTTTTAAATGTTACCGGTGCTGTATTATCAATAATTGGAATTTTATTTTGGATAAACATATCATTTCTCGGTGTAGGAAATGCGGATGACAAAGATATCGTTTCCATCGCAATTTTGCCTTTTGAAAATAAAGGATCAGATCAAGATGATTTTTATGCCTACGGTATAAGCACTGATCTAATAACTGATGTAACTAGTTCAGGGTTAATTAGAGTAGCAAGTTTAGCCGATATTGAAAAGTTGGATTATAACAAAATTAGCAACAATGAAATATCAAATAAATTACTTGTAAGGTATGTCGCCAAAGGTACACTCTGGAAAATGGACTCTATTTTCCAATTATCGATGGAAATATTCGATACAGAATTATCCAAAGTCGTTCATGCAAATAGGTGGCAAACAGATTGGCAAGATCTTGGCATCATTAAAGATGAACTTTCAAAAAATATCTTAGAGTCGTTAAATATTGACTTTCTCGAAAATAAGCAGATAGAACTCCCAGAGTCAGATCCAGTCGCATATGAATATTATTTGAGGGCAAAACATCTGTATAAAAAACGTAAAAATAAAGATGACACAAAGATTACTCAGGAATTACTAAATAAAGCTATTGATCTAGACAGCAATTTAATCGATGCCAGGCTGTTATTAGGTAATACATACAGAGATTTGAGCGATAATGATAATGCACTATTAATCTATAAAAAGGCACGAAATATTTCTGAAAAATTAGGTGATAAAAAAAGTGTGGTAGACTGCAATGGCTATATAGCTTCTGTTTTCTGGATGACTGGAGAGCTTGATTCAATTTTGTCTATTCATAAAATATCCTACCGGATAAGTAAGGAAATAAATAATAAGCACCACATGTCTGAATCATTAAATAAAGTTGGCATGAGTCACCTTCGTAAAGGAGATTATGATAGTACAATAATTTACTCAAAGAGGGCATTGGAATTATACAGAGACCTTGATGATAAAGAAGGGATAGCAGAGACCTATAATAGCATTGGAACTGCATATAACTTTCTAGGTGACTACCAGAATTCTATTGAATTCAAAAAAAAGGCACTAGAGATTTACATAGAAATTGGAGATGAAGAACAGCTCAGTACCAGCTATCTGTTTTTGGGTTGGGACTACAACCAAAATGGAGATCATCAAAATGCTATAGATAATTTTGAAAAATCATTAGAATTGGCGAATTCATCAGATAACAAGCCTCGCATATTGGGATTATACTATAATATGGCATATTCATATACTATCGCTGAGGACTATGCTTCTGCTTTAGATTTATATAAAACATCCATCCAAATGGCTGAAGATTTAGGAAATAGAAATACATTGGGGTATGTTTTAAAAGATATGGGCTATCATCTTTATTTTAATAAAATGGATTTAGATAGTGCACTGCATTACATATCCAAAGCGAATCTTATCTTTGATGAAGTTAGTAATAAGCATGGACAAAGTCGTAGTCTCATTCAAATTGGAGATATATATAGGATCATGGGAGACTATGATAATTCTTTAAAAAATTATTCTGCTGCATTAGATATTAATGTACAAGAAAAAAGATTTAGCATGGGTGCTTATTTCAGATTGGGGCAGATATGGTTTTTAAAAGAAAATTATAAAAAAGCATTAGAAAACCTTGATAAATATGTAGATCTAAGAAAAGAAGTATTTGATAAGAGTCCTAATTTGAGTGCCTTGACG
>CAJVZI010000087.1 GCA_913020665.1 uncultured bacterium
CAGATTTTCAGGTAGTTGATATATCTAGATATGATCAAGTTCAAAAATGGTCTGCTTTAGTATTGGAAAAATATAGACCACCAGATTTCCTTATAAATAACGCGGCAATTATTAACAAAAACGCATTTGTTTGGGAGGTGCCTCAAGAAGAGTTTTCCAGTGTTATAGATGTAAATATCAAAGGTACATATCACACCATCAAGGTATTTGTTCCATCTATGATTAAATCAAAAAATGGAATAGTAGTTAATTTCAGCTCAGGATGGGGTAGAAGCACTTCACCTGAGGTAGGGCCTTACTGCAGTAGTAAATGGGCGATTGAGGGTCTCTCAAAGTCCCTAGCGCAGGAACTTCCTGAGGGTCTGGCGTGCGTAGCGTTAAGTCCAGGGATGATAGACACGAATATGCTAAGATCATGCTGGGGAGAAAATGCAAGCCTGTATGATAAACCAGAAGTTTGGGCTGAGAGAGTTGCGCCTTATATATTAGACATAAATTTGAAGGATAATGGCGCATCATTGACTGCACCTTAAAAAGAAAATAATTATTTTATTTCAATACAATTGTAATGCTAGAAGTATACTCTATAATTGATATTTAGACTCCTTCCCGCTTCTGGCATTATCATTTTTATTTTAGACAGATGGTTGTAATAGGTTTGGTCTAGTATATTTCTTAATTGGAAAATTATTTTATGCATTTTTTCATTTTTAGAAATTGTGTAGGAAGCAAAATAATTAAAAAGATTATATCCATCAGTTTTAGTCTCGAATTCTCCTAATTTATCCTGGGGCGAAGCTATTATAGCTTCGAATGTATTTGTCATGAAAAGTATATTTTTCTCATATTGAATTCTTAATTGATCAGGTGGTACGTAAGAAAGTGGGATATCATTCCCTATATCAATCCCCCTTATTATAGAACCATTAAGACTTAATTTTGAGGATTTGAATTTGAATTGTAAGCTAGGTTCTAAACCATATATTACTGCCTCTAGGCCTATCAGGTTGTATTTATACAACCAGCCTATGGGTCCACTGCCCCATTCTATCCAGTCTGCACCTGGTACATAGCCATCACCCATTTTTGCACTAATATGATAATTAGGGCTGTAATTGATATAGCTGGTCAAATCAAGGGTACTGCTAGCATTAAACCAGGATATTGTATTTTCAAACCCAAATGTATTTTCTTGGCCAAGATTTGGATCTCCGATTTCATAAGCATAGTTTCCTAAGTGTGGACCGTCAGAGAATAGATCTTCAATGCTAGGTGCTCTACTTGTAATTAAAAATTGGTAATAGTTCGATAAATTTTCTTGCTGTTTATAAAGTGAAAAACCACCTGAGAATAGAGTAAAATTACGAGAATATATCTCAGCGGGGTTGAGATTAGAGAAAAAGGTCTCACCACCTCGAGGATTTATAAATCGATGTTCAATTCTTCCGGAGAAATTTGCCTCATAATTAAAGAAATATGTTTTTATAGAGCTGTATATAGCTATCCTATCTTCGTAGGTATCTGGTGTCCAATAAAATCCACCAGCAATAAATTTTTTACGCTGATATAAAGATCCCAGCTTTAAAGTTTCACTTGATGCATTTAATTTAAAATATATTATATCATGGCTTAATAAAACTGCATGGTAGGATTTATTGTTTTCAAATTCTCTGTGTTCATACTGAACATATCCCTGTTCAAAATCAACCGTATTGAATATTCCAAGGTTGATATCTGAGTGGTATTCAAATTTTTGAGAAAATTTTTCCATTTTTAGATCAACACCATTTATATGACCTTCAGGGCTACCAGGAATTCCATAAGACATTTGAAAATTTTCCAATGATAATAGGGAGTAGCCCTTTTTGTTATATCTTCCAATACTTGTAAAAATATCTGATTTCGATAGTGCGGTATTTTCTACCAGTCCGAGAGGTGAAGCCTGGTCATCCGCCGTTCTGCTAGAAATCGAAGTGGAAATCTGGTATTTACCTATTGGAACTATTGATCCGATATATGCTACATTAGCTTTATTTGAGTTTTCATGACCAAAAATGAATTTGTATTCTGATTTATCAACCTTTTTTCTATTGGATAGAAGCGGAGATAGATTAATCACACCTGCTATGGTATTTGACCCATATAATAAAGATTCAGGTCCCCTGATAACTTCAACACCATCCATGGAGGATATCTCTGTTGATACTGCATGATCCGCAGATGTAGCCGATAAATCATTTAGTTCTGTACCATCCCTAGTGATTAAAAACCTATCTCCAGAATATCCACGTAAAATTGGTCTCTCTGTCGCTTGACCAAAGGACCTTACTGCTAATCCGGATTCTCCAGCCAGGGTTGATGCTAAACTATTTTTCGTTGATTTTTGAAATTGATTACCAAATAAAGATACTGATGAAGGCGCGATATTCTGGTCCTTAAGTCGATGCGAGTGAACGCTTAATTCTTTAAATTCAATGACGGTTGGATTAAGGTAAAATTCAGTTAGGCTATCTGGTTTAACATCGCTTATTGTTATCGTGGTATCCTCATACCCAATAACAGAAATAAGTAACTGGAACTCAGACATATTCTCGAGATCAATCGAAAACTTACCATCATCATCAGAGCTCGTACCTAAAGTGCTGTCTTTGATTTGAACGTTAGCACTGGGAATAGGTTCTTTTTTCCCAGAATCAAGTATAATTCCATTAAATGTTTTACCCTGGGCTAGTAATAAACCCAGGGTAAAACACAATACGGATGTTTTAATTAACAACTACAGGAACGTTATTTGTAGACGTATAATCAGCATGTCCTTCATGCATAAGCTGAAGCTTAAAGCTAGTGGAACCAGAGCTTACTCCAATTACATGAATTGCCATGCCGTGCTCTTCCTCGTGATCGTGGTCATGGTCATCGCCATCTTCTTCTTCATGCTCTTCCGCCTCAACCTTGGCTATACTCTCATCATTTTCAGAAATTGAAAGTCCACCTTCGTGTTCTTCTTCTTCCTCTTCTTCATGTTCAATTTCTTCACCATCGTGATCAAGAAAATGAACAGCAAGTTCTAGAGTGTCGCCAACGCTTAGAGTGATTGAACCATCGACAGTTCCTTCAAATTCTCTGTACACTTGCGTACCATTTTCATCTTCGAGTACAAAGCCATCAGCATCTGTATGGCCCTCATCATGATCATGATCATCATGATCATCATCCTCACAAGCAAAATTAAAAACTAATAACAAACTAAAAATTGTGTGCATGGCGTAGCGAGCTAGGTCATGCGTTGATAAAATTCTCACATTTATCTCCTTTAAATTAAAATTATATATTGACGCCAACTGTATTACTCACAGCAGGCTGATTTATTTTATACTGTTTGGATAGTATCTAAAGGAGGGGGAGGTCTTGAATAAGAAAATAAAGATATCGAGTATCTATTAAATACTTTGTTCTCAATTGAAAAGAATATTGGTTTATTATTTAAGTAATTAAAATAAGTAGAATTAATAGCGAAAGTTTCTTGGTTTCTATTTACTACACACTCTTCACAATTATCGTACCGCGCATGAGGCTCACATGACTCACAGTCTACCTTACAGATGTTGAAACCATCTTCAACTGAATGATTATGTTCAGCTAGATGAAAACTACTAGATAGGACAAATAAACATAGGGTAAGCCGTGCAAAAGCTATACCCAGCTTTTTTAAATCAATAATATGTCCATAAATATTCATTACTTAAATTCTATCTAAATTTATTAGTTTGGTTAGTAATTATTCGTTATTGTGTATAACTAAACATGTAATATTAAAATTTATCGTCAAAAAGACGGTTATAAAATTAGATAAAAATGAATGTAAAAACAAAATGGATAGGCAAATAAAATAAATAAAAAGATAAACACCTTAAGCTTTGCCATTTTGAATGAAATTTCTAATTAATATTAATTTTTCCTAGTCAACCACGCCACAATGTTCATTAATATTTTACGCAGTTATCTTGATCTTCCTAGAAATATTCATCTCTTATTTCTTTTGGAATTTTTTCTCAGTCTCATCCATGTCGCGTTTATCCTAATTTTAAATATTTATTTAAGAAAACAAGGTTTTTCAGATCCTGAAATAGCTTCATTTAATTCATTGAGATTTGTAGGTGCCTTAGCGTTTGCTCTGCCGTTGGGAATTTTTATTAGGGGAAGACGGTTAAAACCTTTTTTTAAAATGGCTTCATTAATGGTACCCCTAACAAGCATCATGATCATTGAGGCAATTCATTATTCAATGACGCCACTTATTCAACTTTCCTTTATTTTATGGGGTATTGGTATGATGTTGATGAGGGTATGCTCATTACCATTTATCATTCGACACACAACAAATGATAATAGTACAGAGGCTTTATCATTAAGCGCATCCACCTGGTCATTATCTACTATGGTCTCAGGTTTAATCATTAGTGGGTTGGTTTGGATATCAAATATAAAACTAAACCCTGATTTAATTAAACTCAATGAGTATGGTATACTCTGGATTATTACTTTGATTGGAAGTTTATCCTATGTTTTTACCATTCAGATCAATGAAGATGTCGACTTTAATAAAGGTAAAAGACCTGGGATCTTCTCTTTGCATAAGACCTATGACTGGTCAATGATCTTTAAGGCTATATCGCCCTTAATCTTAATTTCAATAGGAGCCGGACTTACGATTCCATTTGTAAATCTATTCTTTAATTCTGTTTTCAATTTTAATTCGAGTGATTTCAGTCTATTAAGCAGTATAACAGCAATGTTAGTTTTTACATTTTCCTTACTTGTACCTACCTTAAGAAAAAAATACGGCTATTGGATGACGATCGTTTTTGTTCAAACCCTAGCAATATTGTGTTTAGTTATAATGTCATTAACCGAAATTTATGCGAGTTATCCTTATGCGGTAATTATTGCAGTAGCTGCCTATATATTTCGTCAACCCTTGATGCATATGGCTCATCCTGCATCAAATGAGTTGATGATGAACTACGTTGGGAAAAATAATCAGGAACTGATTAGCGCTCTCAGCTCAAGCTTATGGAGTGCCTCTTGGTTTATTAGCGCAAAACTATTTGAATGGCTGAGACTTCTCGATTTTAGATATTATGAAATTTTTTTAATTACTGCGTTTTTATATGTTTTGGGAGTCATCCTATATGTTTTCTTGATAAAAGAATATGAAAATATTCAAAAAAAATCTGCAGTCGTATTACCAATAGCAGATGAGCTGACGATTGACTGAGCACTTATTAGAAAATATCATTTTACCTTTGCGAAGGTATATTGCAAGTAGATTAAATTGTAATATAATATTTCCAGGATTATTTAAATGAAGTATAC
>CAJVZI010000088.1 GCA_913020665.1 uncultured bacterium
TTTTCAGCTTCCCAATTAGTAAGTATATAGAATTTTTCTCCATAATGAACTAGAGAGTATTCATGCTTTGTCCCTCTTGGAGTAAAATTGAAAAAATCACCATCTGGTGTATTTGCATTAAGCAAATGATAATCACTTACTAGGGTACTTCCATTCCATATGACAATGTATTCACCTGATTTTGAACGACCAACACCTATATAAAACTCATTATCTTTTTCTGTATAGACCAACACATCATTCTTATGATCGCTGCCAACCTTATGTCTAAATATCTTTTCAGAAAGGAGGGTCGTTTTATTTTTAGAGGTGTAAAAAACAGTTTGATTGTCGTTTGCCCAAGCAATTCTACCTCCTGTATTGGGAATGGATTGAGATAGGACCTCCCCTGTTCGGAGATCTTTAAAATAAATAGTATAAAACCTTCTACTCAGAGTATCTACTCCATATGCCAGCCAGTTATTATCTGGGCTGACAAATCTGCCTCCTACTGCAAAATAATCGTATCCTTTAGCCAGCTCATTAACATCTAGAATGATCTGTTCTTTCGATTCAAGAGAACCCTTCTTTCTACAATAAATAGCATATTCCTTGTTTTCTTCATAGCGCCTGTAATAATAATATCCATTTTCAAAATACGGCACCGTTTCATCATCTTTTTCAATGCGACCAACGATCTCATTGAAAAGATCATCCTGGAATTTTTTTGTATGGGAAAGGTGGTCTTCAGTATACTGATTTTCCAAATTGATATAATCAATGACTTGTTGAGTATGATCATCATATGGTTTTTTTGATTTTTGTTCATCCGTAAGGCGCATCCAATAATAATCATCAATGCGTGTGTGCCCATGTTCTGTCATTTCATATGGCTTTTTTATAGCAACTGGTAATTCAGCCTTTTGGCTACATGCATTCATCAAAAAGACTCCTAGTAAGATATAGTTTTTCATTTATTTATAATTGGGTTTTATTAGTTAAAAATATTTAGCTAGTAAATAATATAAACTTAATCTAGAACTTTTTATTTATTTATATAACAAGTATTAGTTATACCTTGCTTTAGATCAGTTTATTAAACTAAACTTTTCTGAGTCATTTATTGGCTCACAAACGCGGAGTTCTACTTGTATCATACATACACAATATGGTCATTGGTGTAGTGTATCTATTTCTCTATCATTATGGTGGTTGATTGAAACAGATACTACTACTTATTATTATCACGATGCTGTCTGGCTGTGGTACCATTTTGAATACTCAAAAACCTGCTCCAGAAGATCCTCAAAGAATATCACCAATAAAAAAGATCATTTTAAAGAGATTAGACTTTCTACCTTTTATAGAATATGTCCCATCTGTAAAACCAACACCATCGGCAAAGCCCCTTTTAGATGAATTATTTATTTATGAGAGCATTGTAGATGATCATGTAGATTTTGAATTAATTGATGAACAAAACGATGATAAAAAAGGTCTGTTAAGGTTTCGGGGGTTTTTAAAAAGGAAGAATAGATCAGATAGTATTGAAGAAAAGTTAGAAGATATAATGACCATACGCATTCTTACAAAAAGATATGAGAATTGGTCGGTACAATGGGATGCTACATCAGACATGGTTGGGAAGGAACTTTCTTTAGATGAGATCGATCTGATACAAAGTGAGATAAAAAGAATTTCAAGGAAATTATAAAAGTTTTTAGGGTCTTTGGTTAGGTCACAATCAAAAGCATTATTTTAGTTTTGACTTATACAATATTTTACTTTTAAGATTTCGTAGTGGAATTTTTCTTTAACCAAATATTAAAAGGGGGTGATCAGTTGTCTAATTCAAGTAATTTGCTGACCTCCAATAATTCAGCAAAATAAATCCACGTCGCTGACGTTGTGAGGTCAGCTTCAATAAATAAAAAGCGCGTTTAAAATTAAACGCGCTTTTTATTTACATATTAATATACCTTAATGCCACTCCTACTATAAGAATAGCTGATAATGATAGACCGATATGACCTGGAACTTTTAGCCCCCTTTCATAACAAGGTCTTGCCGCAATAGCAGGGAGTATTGCAAAAAATATGCTGGGTGAATATTTAAAAAGGGATGAGGTCACCTTATGATCATTTACAGGAATATGTATTAAGAAAAAAATAGACAGTATAATTGCAACTGTTAAGAACCAACCAAAGAAATTTAATAATGGGATACCATAATAAACCCCGGGGAAATCCCAAGACCATCGCTTCTCATCAACTGCAATCGGGTCTAAGACCATATCTAAAACCACTAATAGAAGACCTGTTGCGATAATTAATGGCATACCTGATATAAAAGAATCCACAGTTATTATTTGATCTGTCAAAAATGAGCTATAACTGTAGCCCATATAGATCAAACCAGACCATACGATTGGAATTAATAATGGGATATTATAGATCATTGGCCCTGGTGTTAATGTTTGATCGTAATGATACTTTCCACCAAAGATCAATCCATATTTTGATCCAATGATCTCATTGATCGTACTAACTATAATAGCAATTGATACGAAAAGTGCCATATTGATCCAACCCCAAAATATTGAACCATGAAAAAGAAAATAACCATACCCTAAAATAATCTGCAAAATGCGGATCTTCTCTGCTTTAATGTAATTTGTATCCTCTCCAAATTGATCTTTATCAATAAACCAAGCGAGATTCCCCATCCGTATGTATCGATATAAAAATGGTGATGAAAGTACTAGAATGAAAAAAAAGTAGAATAATATATTTTCTAAAATGCTAAGCCCCTATCCTTTTTTCGTACATCTTTTTATAATGCTCCATACAATTATTATATATTGTTATCAGGTTCTCATCGATCTTTATTTCCTTTTCCATATAAGGTTTAAATCCCGTCGATTCATAGACGCTACTATACCAGTAAGGTGCCCAAACACCATCAGTTTCTCGCCCTCCTTTCGGCCAAGATAGCATTCTTGGAGAAAATTCTATTTCAATTTCAAAACATAATTTTCTTAAAAGATCTTCAGGGTCTTTAAGAATATCAGTGGCATCGATTATAGGCGGGGTTTTACCATGTTTCTGTTCAATATATTCAATTATTTCAATTTGTTGTATATAGCCTAATAAACGTTCATTCGTTACAGAGAATTGTTTTCCATAGCTTGGAATAACATATTTTGGATCTCTGATCAACACACAATTTTTAACTCCACTGATCCAAGTTATATCACATCCACTAAGATTATGTTGCGCCATGTGCTTCTGATACCAAATTGAGCTACCATTTGGAATTGGGCCTGAGCAAAGTTCTACTACCTTATGCCAATTCGCGCTTTGTGATTTTAAAACAGCTTCTCTGCCAGGGTGTTGGATATCCGTTTTTTTTAGATAATGAGCATAAAATGGCTCATCTAAAACTACTGTATCTTCTCGATTTTCAAAGGAGCGCATCATAGCTGTAGAGAGGTTACGCGGACCCGACCACATTGCAATGATCATTTTTGACCCTCTTGCCTACTTAGCCTTTCAATGTCTAAAGCATACCATTCTTGTAATTTCTTTGTAAGATGCCCGCGTGTTCCATCTCCTATCATTTTCCCATCCACAGAGATAACAGGAATAATACCAGCAAAGGTTCCCGTTACAAATACTTCATTAGCACTGTGCACATCTGACAATAAAAAATCCCTTTCAAAGATCTCAACATTATTTTTATTACATAGATCAATAACATTCGACCTTGTGACGCCATTCAAACAATATTCTCCAGTCGATGTCCATACTTCTTGGTTTCTTACAATAAAAAAATTGGTTGAATTACAAGTGGAAACATTTCCATTCGGGTCTAGCATTAGCCCTTCATCTACACCCATTTTCCCAGCCTCTATACAAGCAGCAATACAATTATGTTTGCTTAATGAATTTATTCTTGGGTCTTGTGTCCTATTATCCCGTATCGTCTTTACAGTGCCTAATGTTATTCCGTTTAATTTTACAGCTTCACTCGCTTTTTTATATTCTGGTATGATCACTATAGTTGGGTCGCCAATTGTAACCTTCGGATCTTGATAGGGAGTCTTTTTGATTCCTCTAGAAACGATCAAACGTATATGCACATCTGAAAGCATCGCATTTTTTTCTATGGTGGCTCTTATGGCTGACTGCATTTGCTTTTTCGAAAGTTGAATATCCATTTCAATTGCTTTGGCACCATTATATAATCGATCTAAATGTTTATCGATATGCATGAGGGAACCATTATATAGTCTTATGCCTTCCCAAACTCCATCACCCAAAAGATATCCACTATCCATTACAGATACTTTAGCATCTGATCGATGAAAAAATTGACCATCGATGTAGATCATAATGTTTTCATTACGAGCATCTATTTCATAGTCATGTGTGGAGCCCATACTTTATCCTTTTTGTAATTGCCTTATTCTTTCAAAAGCCACCGCAGATACTGCGGCACTAACATTCAAAGAATTTGTTTTTCCCTGCATGGGGATGGTTGCAATAAAATCACAAGACTTAAGAACCTTGTGCCTTATACCACGGCCTTCACTTCCAACAACGATCACTGTTTTACCACTAAACTCTACTTCATACCACGGCTTAGCATTAATACTATTTTCTAAACCAATGATCCAAAACTCACTTTTTTTTAGCTGTAAGATCTCATGATTCAAATTAGTCACTTCATATAGAGGCATATTAGCAAAAGCACCCTGACTTACTTGTAATACTGACTCCGTGATCGGTGCAGAATGATGTTTTGGGAAAATAATCCCATTTATCCCCGCACATTCAGCCGTTCGGATGATCTGGCCAAAATTTTGTGGGTCTTCTATCTGGTCTAAGGCAAGAAGGCAAATATCCTTTTCATTATCAAAATCTGGTAGATTGTTTTCAATTAATTTCCCTTTAAACCCTATAACGACCCCTTGCGTTCTACCATCAGGATATTTTTTATAGAACTGTTCTTTTTCTAAAATAGTAATATTGAATGACTTTAGATACGTTTTGATCTTATCATCATTTATAGCCTTTCCTTCTCTTAATACATCTATATACTCAATATTAAATCTTGCAGAACCTAATATAGAAACAGCATTATTGATACCTTTGCAGACAAGAAGTTTATTATTTGATTTCTTCATACTTAATGCAGTCGATTATACATTACATTGTTGAGTAAAACATGAACATCGTCAACAAAATAGTATGTAGATTTCACGCCAAATTAGGGCCCATAGCTCAACGGTTAGAGCAGCAGACTCATAATCTGTTGGTTCGGGGTT
>CAJVZI010000089.1 GCA_913020665.1 uncultured bacterium
CTTTGATCATACCAACAACTGTTCCGGTAAATCCAAGCATAGGAGCGATTGTAATTACTGAATTGATCCAGATCATATTTTTTTCCAAAAATGCCATCTCAAGACCACCAGCATTTTGCACTGCTTTTTCAACCTCTTCTTTGGTTTTTCCCATTTTGGACAATCCAGCATAGAAAATCGATGCCACCGGTCCTGGGCTATTTTCGCAAAACTCTATAGCCTGTTCTTTCCCAGAGTCACTATATATTGTTTTTACTTCCTCAAAAAATTGATCAGTATCTGAGCTTGAATTGATTAAGGAATAGGCTCTTTCTCCAATGATTGCTAGCCCAAAAAGCAGAGCGATAAGTATGGGCCACATGAACCCGCCACCTTGTACAAAAAAATCAACCATTTATTACCTCCATAATTATAAAATTCATTGATTTATAAAAATTTATGTATGCTTATAATTTATATATAGCCCGTAATTTAATTACGGTATCCCAAGAATGCATCAGCTTCATTAAAATATTTTAATGCCTCTGAAATTTGGTTGTCATGATCGAGTCTGATGCTTGTTGCTTCATCTTTACCCCAGATTGTACCTGCTATCTCACTTTTTATTCTGTTATATATAAAATCTTTGTCTTTTATTAAAGAATCTGGGTTAAATGATATAGAATCACTATCTAAATAATCAAGAAACTCAGAGTATATAGATTGATTAACCTGCCACTTCTTTTTAAAATTTTTAAAGTCATTTAAACCTAAATCATTTTGCGTTGCATACGTAGAAGAGAAGTTAAATAGTGGCCGTTCAGGATTCCTTAATAGATTTTGTGTCTGTCTAGTTAGGTTACTTTTATAGGGGATATAAACATCGGGCGTGATTCCACCACCACCATAAACAGTTCTACCTTGTCTTGTTTTATATTTAGGCCTCAATTGTTTTAAACTATCAAGGGTATCCTCTCTGTCTTTTGCATAGAGTTCTTTGTAGTAAGTAAGATCATCTCCCTCTTCGTAAGGCCTTTGTATTAGCCTTCCACTTGGGGTGTAATACCTGGCCATTGTTATTCTGATGGCAGAGCCGCCTTCAAGCGGGAGTTGCCTTTGTACAAGGCCTTTCCCAAAACTAGTCTCACCAACTACAAGACCCCTATCTAGATCTTGAACTGCACCAGAAACTATCTCACTTGCACTAGCGGAACCCCGATTAATTAAGACGATTAGAGAAAAATCATTTCTGCCTTTATTGGGGTCAGCGATAAATGCTTGGTTTGCATCTGAAATTTTCCCTTTTGTATATACCAGTGTGTCTCTGGTCGATATAAATAGATTTGAAACAGCCGCAGCTTGCTCTAAGTAGCCACCACTATTCCCTCTAAGGTCAAAAATTAATTTTTCAAAATTCTGTTCGTCCAATTTTTTAATAGCTTTATTTACTTCGTTAATCGTAGTTGCAGAAAACCTTCTTAATAGGATATAGCCTGTTTCATCATCGATCATTGTGGCTGCTCCTACACTATAAATTGGGATATCATCTCTAATTATTGTTACATCAAAGGGCTCCTCTTGTCCGATCCTTTGTATTGTAATATCAACAGAGGTGCCTTTTTTACCTCGAAGCTTCTTTACTACTTCATCTTTTGTTATTTTATATGCGTCATCCCCGTTAATTGCTATTATTCTATCTCCGGATTGCAAACCAACATGATCTGATGGGCTATCTGGTACGGGTGATATGACGGTTATATATCCATGAAGTACATCAAACTCTATACCAATTCCTTGAAAATTTCCACGAAATAATTCATCAATGTTTTCTTGCTCTTTAGCTGGGATATAGGTTGAATGGGGGTCTAGTTCTTCCATAAGTCCATGGAAAGCACCATCCATAATTTTATCCATATCCACAATGTCAAAATAGAAGTGATCCACGTAAGAGATGATCTGCTGCATGACAACAATCTTATCCTTGAGAATCCTGTATATGCTTCTGTTTTTAGAATATGCCTCAGGCAAGAATATTAATACGGCAATTAAAAATCCAAATAATGCAGAAGTAACTAATGGCCAAATTCGGTTGGAGGGTTTTTTCGACATATTAATTTGGTATTGTTAACTAAAAAAAGAACAGTCTCTAAAGCCCAAGATATAACATGGTCCTAAATGATACGCCTTGAAGGGTATATTCTTCTGAGTCTCCAATTAAGTATCTACTATTTAGCTTCCAGCGACCTTGTCCGATAGTGCCTTTATTAAAGCCAGCACTAATACGAAGGCCAACCCTATCAAGAAGTTGCCATTTAATGGCAACATAGGGTTGAAAATTAAAAAATGTTCCACTTAGATCAGACATAACGCCTGGAGCGTTTGCTGCGTTAAAACCGGGTTCACCATCATCTGTATTGGATACAGCATAGTAATAAGTAAGGGTAGAGTCAGAACCGTCTTCATTTGGTACCCAGGCTTTTGATCCATAAGCAAAATCAAACATCTGATCCCATTTGGGATTAGCAGCATATTGATCGATTGATAGGTTCAGTCTTCCAAGGCCCATCAGAGCGCCTGCGGAAATTTCAAGATCTTGAAATACAGGCATTACATATTCAATAGATCCAGCCCCTAATGAAAGTGTAATTTTTGCCTCAATAGTTGGATCAAAATTACCTTTGTAATCAGCATTGTCTTCATTTGTATCAAAAATACCATCGCCGTTAGCATCTTCATAAAGAACAACGCTTGTAACAGTACTTATACTTGATGACCCAATTCCTGCGTATCCACCAATTCTCCATTTGCCGGTCATGTGTGCAAATCCTTCACCTGCATGAACAACAAAAGGAGAATTAAATTTTGTGGGGTCCAAGCCAACATCTTTCAGAAGGTCAGTTGCAGGTAGTTTATCAATATTTATGTACATAGGACTGTAACCAATCCCCCCGCCGAAAAAATCGGTAACAGGATAAAGATCAAACTGACCAAACAATGTTGATAATAATAATGATATGTATGTTATTGCTTTTTTCACTGTCTAAGAACTCTCCCCTCGCATATGATAATCCAAACAATTTATGTACTATCATTCAAATACAAAAGAAAATATATGGCCGTAATTTAAGCAAAAACTAAGAAAACTTAATTTTGGGCTTTTTCTTGTAAAAAAGTGATCTTTAACCTATATTTTTTGCTAAAGTAAACGAGGTAAGGGAGTTTATTTCTATATTCTCCTCTAAAACAACTACGTCTTGGTGGAATTATCCTCATAGACAGAAAGTATTATGATGCGGAAAAATAATAATATTATTAGAATCTGCGGATACATAATAATATGTATCCTAAGTGTGCAGTTTATATTTGGTGAGCAGCTCAATAGAACTAGTGGGCTCTATGATCTAGATGAAGATGGTAGGAAAGAAGTTTTGATAATTAATGGCTCTGACCGCAAAGCTCTTCTGGTAGAGCTACAAGATGAATCTTTTAGCGATACGTTGTGGTCTTATACTTTGCCTAGGGGAACTTATTTTACTGATGTACTGGTAATAGATATTGATAGTAATGGTCAGCCAGATCTTGTCGCAACATCTAAACTGAGTATTGACAATAAAAATACTGGTTGGTTGTACGTCTTTAAAGGAACTACCAGCGGATTTTCAAAGACTCCTCTAGTAGCAGGGGAATCAGGACTTGATATTAAAAATATTAGGCCACTAAATCTTTCTAGGGTCAAAGGAATGCCTAACCAAATATCTGTTTCTTTTGGTACTCCTGTTAGAAAGACTATGATCTTAAAGCCAAATGTTTTAAATGATCAATTAACAATTGATAATGTTCAAACTCTTTCTGATCCATTAATAGAAAACGGATTTGGGCATATGTATTCTGGAGGTTTTTTATCAGAGGGTAAATCTTATATTGCACAATTTTCTGCAGAATTAAATACACTGAAGGTTGCGATATTTAATGTAAAGAATAATTTTAATCATGTAACTACAGAAATTGTAAGAATAGGTAAGTCAAGGGGAATCATAGGGACAGAAGTCCAAGCGTTTGATAATCTTAAAAAAGAATCTGATGGGCTGCTAATCCCCTTTAGAACTGGTGAGGTAAAAATACTAAATGTGTCAAATGGAAAGGTCTCTTTAACGGATTCTAAGTTCTCGCATGAGGATCTATTCTTAGAGATGAAAGAGCCAAACAAATCAAATGTTTTAGATCTTGTCGATTCAAGGATTGAATCAGGATTTTATAATAGAGTTCTAACTAAAGCTGATTATATAGTATCCGATAATTATAAAATCCCCAGTTATAAACCTAAAAAAATAGATGGGCCAACTCTGGTGGATTACTTAAATGAAGCCGGGATAGTAAAAAGATCTAATAGAGATAATAAAGTAGACATTCCAGATCAAACAAATGATATGGACAGTAAAGTATGGGCTGCAAGAGCATCTGTGAAAATTGAGCAGGTAGACTCAACATTATTTGCGACAAAAGATTCAGTTTATAATAATCCTATCCCAGATGAGGACAATGAGGTTGCTTTCCATAAAACTATTTTTGGCCCTTCTGATTCAGTATATACTATTGCTACTTGGGAGGATACAGTTCGCAATACTTTAGTCCCTGAGCCAATTGATTTATCAAACAGAGACGAATCGGATGATAGGTCTATTGATCTTTACTATGTAATGGTGATGACACCTTCCAAAGGTGTTAAAGACAGGTATGTTTTTGATGGAGAAGCTCCTTTTGGTATTAATGTCAATCAAATACCGCCTATGGGCGAACCAACACATTTTCAGCATAGTGTCTCAGCTAATATAAAATACCTTAGAAGAGGGAATGATTACGATTTTGCATATACCTTAAAAGAAAAGGTCTCTGATAGTGTTACAACTTTAACTATGGTTCATGATATGCAAACGAATATTATTTTTATGTCAATCTCGCCTGGAGTCGATTCCGTATCCCAGTCATATCAACCAGAAGCATTCGACCCCAAGCTTTTTGAGTTTCCTGATTATTTTTTCGAGGGGTTTCCAACCAGTTTAGGAATGGATTTTAAGGATAAGTTAATCAAGTTTTCTTTTGATGATTCTGGCGATAGTGTGAATTACCATGGGCTTTATTTATCATCAACAACGCCCTCAATCCCATCTCAATCATTGGCTGTGTTTTTGAATGAGGGGACTCTTCAGGCAATACGAGGTGAAGTGAAAGTTCGTGAGAATGGCTCAAAAAAGATCACAACAGAATTTGATA
>CAJVZI010000090.1 GCA_913020665.1 uncultured bacterium
AGATTACGCGATAAAATAAGTGATCTAGAGTCTTAAAAAGAAGCTCCTAATTCTTCTAGAGCATGCTTTGCAGCAATTTGCTCTGCGGTCTTCTTGTTTGTACCCAACCCAGATGAATAATTTATCGAACCAATTTTAACTTGGATTTCAAAAGTTCGTTGATGGTCAGGACCTGAAATATCTTTTAATACAAATGTAGGGCTATTAATGTCATGAGAATGACAATACTCAATTAGTTTCCCTTTATAATTAGTTGATTTCCAAGCCTCTTTTCTATATGCCCAGACTGTATCTAGTATGAGCCTTCTACAGGGATCAATACCACCATCAAGATAAATGGCACCGATTAATGCTTCAAAAAGATTCGCTTGTTGTTTTTCAGCTATTTTTTCAATGTTTAGATTAACACTTTGTTCTATTTTAAGATAATCCATTAGATCTAATAGTTGACCAATATTTGCCAGATATGGTTTTTGAACTAAAGATGCACGTTTTTGTGTTAATAATCCCTCATCACCTTCAGGAAACTCACGCATTAATTCTCTACTAACAATGATATCCAGAACTGCATCACCTAAAAATTCTAATCTTTCATAATTTTTACGAGGTACAGTATTTAATGATTTATGTGTGAATGCCTGGTCAAGATATTCTTTGTTATGAAAAATGTAGTTAATTTTTTTTTCAAGATTTGAGATAGATTCGGTTTTATCTATAAAATACTGTTTTAGTTTTATAAATAACTTCAATTGTATTTTCGGATGCAAATCACAGCATTATGTCCACCAAAACCAAATGTATTTGATAGGACCGAATTAACATTGGAAGATTGTGCAATATTTGGTACATAATCTAGTGCACACTCAGGATCAGGAGTATCATAGTTTATAGTTGGAGGCAGTGTTTGCTCTAAAACAGATTTTACTGATGCAACCGCTTCAATTCCACCCGCGGCACCTAATAAGTGCCCTGTCATAGATTTTGTTGAGCTAACCTTAAGTTTTTCACAGTGGTTTTTAAAAAGCTCTGTAATTGCAGCTGACTCATTTTTGTCATTATAGGGAGTCGAAGTACCATGTGCATTAATATAGTCAATATCATCTATGTTTAGACCAGCATCTTTAATTGCTCTCTCCATTGCTTTTAAAGCTCCAGACCCTCCTTTAGATGGTTGAGTAATATGAAAAGCATCATCTGTTGATCCATATCCTGCAAGTTCAGCTAAAATATGAGCACCCCTGTTTTTTGCATGGGATTCTCGTTCAATAACTAGCATTCCAGATCCCTCACCTAAAACAAAACCATCTCTATCTTTATCAAATGGTCTACTAGCTCTTTCTGGAATTTCATTAGATTGCGAAAGAGCTTTCATATTTGCAAACCCTGCAATAGTTAATGCTGTAACACTGGCTTCGGTGCCACCAGTTACCATTGCATCCGCATCGCCAGACAATATCAGTCTCATGGCCATACCAATTGCATCAGTTGCCGAAGCGCATGCCGATGTTACTGTTTGATTTGGACCTCTAAGTCCCCATCTGATTGATAAGTGTCCACCGGCAATATTTGCAATCATTTTTGGAACAAACTGTGGAGATACTCTTCTTGCACCTTTTTGGTCAATGACTCTTTGTTGGTCTTCAAGAGTTTGAATACCACCAACACCTGTCCCAATAGTTACACCAATCCTATCAGGGTTTAAAGATTCACTATCTAAGCCTGACATTGAAATTGCTTCTTGGGTTGCAACTAAAGCATAAATAGAAAATGGGTCTAATTTTCTTATTTCTTTTGGATCAAGAATAGAATCGGGTTGAAACCCATTTAACTCTCCAGCTATCTTTACTCGGTGATTAGATGAATCAAAGTAAGTTATTGGTCCTATACCACTTATCCCATTTGTCAAACTTGTCCAAAACTCATTAACGTTATTTCCGTTGGGAGTAACTGCACCTATTCCAGTTATAACAACTTTGTCTCGTGACATTTAGTTATTACCTTTTCTACTTAACTTTGTCTATATAGTCTACAGCAGTTCCTACAGTCGTTATATTTTCAGCATCTTCATCTGGTATTTCAATTCCAAATTCCTCTTCAAATTCCATAATAAGTTCTACCGTATCTAAAGAATCAGCCCCCAGATCATTTACAAAATGGGCTTCTGGCTTGATTGTATCTTCTTCAACGCCAAGTTTGTCTATTATTACGTCTTTTACCTTGTCAAATGTGGACATGATGTCTCCTTATTTAATTTATAACTCGACCACCATCAACTGTAATGGTTTGGCCGGTGATGTAGTTTGCTTCATTGGATGCTAGAAAGAGTGCTGCATATGCAATATCTTCAGGCTTACCAATCTTCCCAATAGGAATTCTATTTAATAATTCTTCTTTACCGTTTTCTGGCAGATCAATAGTCATTTCTGTATCAATCCATCCAGGAGCGATACAGTTAACCGTAATTCCTCTAGTACCTACTTCTTTAGCAATAGATTGTGTCATACCAATTAATCCTGCTTTTGAAGCAGAATAATTTGCCTGCCCTGGATTGCCTGTAATTCCAACTATAGAGGTTATATTTATAATTCTTCCAAATTTATTTTTCATCATGGGCCTTATAGCAGCCTTCATACCAATGAATGCAGCTTTGAGATTGGTATTTATCACCTGATCCCATTGTTCTTCATTCATTCTCATAAGTAATGCATCACGCGTAATACCAGCGTTATTGATAAGAATATCTAATTTCTCATGATTCTTTATCACTGTTTTTATTGAATTTGTAAAATGATTTCCATCACTTATGTCACAAGAAATATAATCAGCTGAGCCACCAGAATCCTTGATCTGATTTGTTATATCTTTTAATTTTTCCTCAGTTCTAGCGATGCATATAACATGGGCGCCCGAATGTGCCAGAACTTTTGCAATTGTATTACCTATACCTTGACTAGCACCAGTAACAATTGCAATTCTATTTGATAAGTCAAACAAAAAAGTTTTCCAATTGATGAAGTGATTCAATACCACTACATTTTAATGATCGATCAATCCGCTTGTTTAATCCTTGGAGAACTTTACCAGGTCCAATTTCTAAAAATGATTGAATGCCAGAATCTTTCATAGCCATTATTGATCTGGACCAATGTACAGGGTTTTCCAACTGTCGGATAAGCGAATCTTTAATCTCATTACTTTTAATCACTGGTTTTGAATCAACATTTGTAAAAACAGGATAAATTGTATCCGAAATTTCGAGAGAATTTAGGACTTCGGCAAGATGTTCCCTTGCTGATGCCATAAGTGGAGAATGGAAAGCTCCGCTTACATTTAATTCAATTGCCATACGTGCACCAGATTCTTTTGCTTTATTAATGACCCATTTTATTCCATCAGGAGTTCCTGATATAACTATCTGTCCAGGAGAATTAAAATTGGCTGCTTTAACGATTCCTTTACCTGTATAATCAGAGCATATTGATTCAATCATCTCATCATCTATTCCCACTATGGCTGCCATAGTACCTTTTTCAATCTGGCCTGCTTTAGCCATGAATTTTGCCCGATCACTTACTAATTTTAAACCTGTTTTAAACTCAAATGCCCCAGCGATTGTCAAAGCAGAATATTCACCAAGACTATGGCCTGCTAACGCATTAGGTTTGATTCCTTTATCCATCATTAGATGTCCTAGTATAACGGAAACAATATATATAGCGGGCTGGGTGTATTCAGTCTGTTTGAGTTTTTCTTCAGGACCTTGAAATACAATGGATTTAATATCACAATTCAATATCTCTTGGGCTGTATCAAAATATTCTTTTCCTAATTCTGTTTCATTATATAGATCTAAACCCATCCCAACTTTTTGCGATGCTTGCCCAGGAAATAACCAACCTAATTTGGTCATTCAGAACCCCATTTTATTAACATACTTCCCCATGTGAAGCCAGCACCAAAAGCTGATAAAAGAACATAGTCACCATTTTTAATTTGATTGTTATTATTTGCTTCATTTAAGGCAATAGGTATTGTACCAGCAGTAGTATTTCCATATTTATCAATATTTATTAATACTTTATCTTCAGAAATACCGCAACGTTCAGCAGCTACATCAATTATCCTCTTATTAGCCTGATGTGGAATGAACAATGCTATATCATCACCAGTCAGCTGATTACGATCTAATAATTGCTTTGATACCTCTGACATACCTCTTACAGCATATTTAAAAACAGTTTTCCCATCTTGTTTTATATAATGCAATCTATTCTTTACTGATTCTTTTGTTGATGGAATCCGACTTCCTCCACCGGGAACAATAAGGTATTTGCCCCCAGAACCATCCATATGTAAAATAGAGTCAACTATTCCTAAATTATCACCAGTTGGTTCTAATATGACACCGCCACCCCCATCACCAAAGATAACGCAAGTATCTCTATCTTGAAAATCCAAAATAGATGTCATTGTATCTACACCGATCACCATTACTTTACTGTACTTACCTGAAGAAATGAAATTTGCTCCTGTCTCTAGACCATAAATAAATCCTGAGCAGGCCGCACTTAAATCAAATCCCCATGCATTTTTTGCATTAATGTTTTTTTGAACTAAGGCAGCTGTGGATGGTGTAAAGTGATCTGGTGTTACTGTACCTACAATAATAAGATCTATCTCATTAGACGAGATGCCTCTTTTTTCAATTAGTGATTGCGCTATTCGGGTTGAAATGTCTGAACTTGCTTCATCATCAGTGACCACATGTCTCTGCACTATTCCTGTTCTTGATTGAATCCATTCGTCTGAAGTATCAACAAGTTTTTCCAGATCAAAGTTCGTCATAACATTGTCTGGTGTACTTTGAGCTGTAGCAGTTATTCTTGCATTCATAGCAAATTATCTATAATAATGAATTATCTAAACACTATTTGAAATAGTGTTCAGACTACAGTAAAAATATTTATTCAATATAACTTATTAAGATGCAGATACAACTGGTCTGCCTCGATAGTAACCACAGTTGGGGCATGCTCTATGAGGCATTTTTTTTGAACCACATTGAGGGCAAGT
>CAJVZI010000091.1 GCA_913020665.1 uncultured bacterium
GTACCGGTTGAAGTAAGAGCCATACAAAATGAGGGTTTCCAATTTAGCCATTGGCTGCAGTTCCCTGACTCAAGTAACACAATGAGAGTTGGTATAACAGACCCATTCTATCTTACAGCAGTTTTTATTCAATCTGAGCTTAGTCCAGGGTCCATTGTGATCAATGAGATCAATTATAATTCAAATGATGATCATGAATCTGGTGACTGGGTTGAGCTTTATAACCCTGGACAAATGGAAATTGATATTTCAAACTGGGTAATGAAAGATGACGATGACCAGCATTCTTTTATTATTCCTGATGGTACATTCATCAATAGTGATGAATATATAATTATCTCACAAGATCTTGATCTATTCTATGATAATTATCCTAGTAATATACCCGTAATAGGACCGTTTGATTTTGGCTTAGGCGGGGGTGGCGATGAAGTTAGGATATATGATGATGTAGGAGCCTTAATGGACTCTGTGAAATATGATGATGATGAACCCTGGCCAATTGAGGCGGATGGAGAGGGCCCAACTCTTGAACTGATCAATCCAACTTATGACAACTCATTACCAGAGTACTGGACAAGTTCACAGCAATATGGATCTCCAGCATCTCAAAATACAAATTATCTAGATTCAGATGATGAAGGCCATTCAGCTCTGCCAGATGAGCATACTTTGCTGCCTGCGTATCCTAACCCATTCAATGGTTCCGTAACTATACCATTCAAATTGTCATCTCAAACCAATTCTTCTATTACCATCTATAATGTGCTTGGAAAAGAAATTTTAGATTTACCTATTGGAAACTTAGGGCCTGGTGATCATTCTATTTCATGGGCTGGTATAAATCAAATGGGACATCCGGTTGGGAATGGAGTTTATTTTGTAAGACTGAATATTGATACAAAAAATAATTCTCAAAAATTGGTCTATTTGAAATAATTATATCAAGTCTCCGCACTCATTTAGCTATAAATATAGATCATAATAATTACATTCATTTCTATGCAGATAAAATATATCTTTTTTACAATAATTTTCAGCAGTCTTTTACTTTGTCAATCTGACCCTACGGGCATAGTAAAAGGAAGGGTCTTAGATGCTGATAGCCAGCTTCCTTTGGTAGGTGCAAATATAATACTTAAATCCACCAATATCGGATCGGTCTCCGATGAAGAAGGATATTTTAATATTGGCCAAATACCAATGGGTGATTACACAGTTACGATCAGTTTTATGGGCTATAAAACACAGAATAAGGCTGATATATGGGTACGGCCTAATGGCTATGAATTTTTAAATATTAAGCTTGAATCTTCAGTGATTCAAATTGATGATGTTATCGTTGAAGAATCATACTTTGAACGTTCCATGATCAAAGAGTATCAGGTCGTATCATTTAATAGAGACGAATTAAGAAGATATCCTGGTACTGGACAAGAGATCAGCCGCATCATTAATACGTTGCCTAGTGTTGCTAGCGTAGGTGAAAACCGTCAGGATATGATGGTAAGAGGAGGTGGCCCAACTGAAAATGGTTTTATCATTGATAATATTCCTATTCCAAGTGTGTCACACTTTAAGCAGGCCGATGGTAGATCAAATGGCCCTGTTGGGTTAATAAATAGTGATATGGTAGAAAGTCTTGACTTCTTCAGCAATGGTTTTTCATCTAAATATGGCAATAAGCTATCAAGTTTTGGAGATATTACATACCGATCTGGAAACAGAGAAAATATTGAGGGTGAGGGGTTTGTTGGAGTTGGAGGCCTTGGTTTTTTAATTGAGGGCCCATTAAGTGATCGATCTACCTACATTGCATCATATAGGATGAGTTACCTTGACCTTTTAGCAGATGCAATAAATGCCAGTGGTGGAATGCCCTCTTATAATGATTTTCAGGCGAAGTTAGAGTTTAGGCCAAATGTCTATAATACTTTTTCAATTCTAATGGTTAATGGAGGGAGTGTATATGATAGAGACATGGATGGTGCGATCGATGTTGGAGAAACAGAGTATGGAAAATTAAAGAATGACCAAAATACAATAGGGGTCAACTATAAACATATATGGAACAAAAGAGCATATACAAACACCAGCATTTCTAATTCAACAAAAAATTCAGACGCTCACTTTTTAAATATTTACACAGAAAAAACAGTGTTTAATATTATTGAAAATATAGATGTTAAAAATCTGCGCCAAGTAAACTATTTGAAATTAGGATCTAGATCTAAAATGGAATTTGGTTTTGATGTAGAGTTAAATGAAACCTACTATGATTATTATCGCAAACTAACAAAAAGCGAATTATTTATTAATGAGATCGCGTTTGATAGAGTAGTAAAAACCACTAACTATGCAGCATTCTTGACAGTAAAACAGAATCTGTTTTCAAGAATGATATTGTCCACTGGATTTCGTTTAGATCATAATGATTACGAAAAGATAAATCTTTGGTCTCCCAGGATCAATCTTGACTACGAGATCATTAGAGGGAAAACAAATATTATAATCAATGCTGGATCTTATAATCAAAACCCCCCTCCTATCTATATTGCAAATGAGACATCAAATAAATTGAAAAGTGTCAATGCTTATCAGCATTCTCTAAGTCTGGAACATATGATCACGCCATCTACAAAACTTTCAATCTCTGCTTATCAAAAAGAGTATACTAATAGTCCGATACTGCCTAATGCGACTTTTCACAATGACCCGACATTTCTTTTTGATGAGCTTCGCATGTACAATGGTATTGTATCTAGTGGGACTGCACTATCTGATGGGTTAGAAGTTCTTATTCAAAAAAAGAAAGCTGAAAACTTTTATGGCCTTGTTGGAGGTTCTATATTTAATGCAACCTTCACTGACTATAATGGGATAAAACGAAATAGGAACCATAACTATCGTTATATTTTTAATATTGTAGGTGGATATAGGCCTAATACAGACTGGGAGATCTCTATTAGGTGGTCATATTTTGGGGGTCGACCATACACACCGATCAACCTTGATGCTTCAGTGACCGCTGATGAGCAAATATTATACTTAGATGAGTTTAATGAAGATAGAACTCCAGACTATCACTCACTATTTATTCACTATGAAAAGAGATACAATTTTCAGCGTTCTAACCTTGTTTTGTTCTTTGAAGTATGGAATACATATAATAGGGAAAACATAGAGACCTATTTTTATAGTCGCGTAAATGAGAATATTGGAAAAACTGTTTATTTTAGTACTATACCAGTAGTGGGCCTTGGTATTGAGTTTTAATTAATTTTGAATTAACAATTCTATCATTTTATTTATTCATCAATAGCACAATATATTTATTTTCTTATTCTATTATAGTATAATGAAATGGGTTTTTATCAGTGCGATCAGTATAAATATTTCACTCGCGAATATCATTCACGAAACGGGTGAATTATCTGAATTTTTAGGAGGTAACTCACCAGGGTCAGCATATGATAATTGGGTAAGTCACGTTACAGAGGGCATAGCAAGTGAGGGTTTTAATGATTATGGACCAGACTGGCTCGATGTGCAAACAACAGGCTTTGGGAATTATAATAAACTAGAATCTGGTGACCCAATTCTTAGTTATTGGGAAGATATTTTTTCTGGTTTTATCCTGGGTGATACAACACTGGTTGACTCTTTACTCCAGGATTCTGTTGAGTCTTTTTATTATGAATTGGTTATTTTTGAGGACACAGTTTACAATCAAGTTTTTCATATTATCAGAGAGCAACTAGATACGAGCTTCATTGATATAAATCAATCGGATAATGATCTGGATGATGTAGTAGGCAGTTTTCGAAATGGATGGGGAATGTATATTATTAATCCTCAAGCAACGCGAGAACAAGTGATCGTCCAAGTCCCTCACCCCTGTGATGATTTTATTGCTCCATATATTGCTATGGATATATTTCTAGAAACCAATGCCTTTGCATTCATGATAAATGGTGCAGGTAGAGAGGTATTGTGGACTGAAGTTGGTAATTATTCAAATAGCAAGTCATTGTCAGATCCTTCTCGCTATCCCAACACAATTTTTCAAAAATTTCAAGAAGTAGCCGTGCATCCATTGGTAGGCATTGATCCACACTGGCCCCTTGTTTTTGCAATACATAGTTTTGATAATGAATCTCATGCACCTCGTAAATCAGTTATTGTTGCAGCTGGATCACAAAATTCATTTACTACAAAACCTATTCGGGATATTACTGAGGATCATTTTGACATAATAAATTTCACATCAGAGTACCCAATTAACGAAGGCCAGTTTGGTAATTCCAATTCCTTACATGTTACAGAATATTATGAAGTATTCTATGATGATCAATGCGTATATGATAATGGAGAGACTGAGTTTCCCATTACATTAGCCACAGAATTGAAAGGACCCTCAAATGGAGTACAAATGCTCGACCTCCAAGGATTGACCAGTAGTTATTCTGTTTATGAACCATGGATACATATAGAATTAGATGAGAAACCTATGCTTTTCGATAGTAGCGGTATTTCAAATGATTCCGCATATCATAATGGCTCATACCCCACTGGACTAAATAATTTTTCTTTGATCAGAGAATATTATCAACCATTTATAGAAGCATTAGATTCGTATTTGATACACTGGGAAACAGTGAGTGACCAAGACCCTCCAGATTCAATTGAGTTTATTTCCGCTTACAACGTGGATAATTCTGACCAGGTTTATCTTAATTGGATACCGGTCTATGATACCAATTTTAAAACATTTCAAATAAGGACAGATACGGATACTCTTTTCAATGAACCGGTAATTTTTGATCTTGAGGACCATGAAATTCTACAATACATGCGAAGAGATCATCAGACACTAACAGGGCTGGAGAACACAGAATCATGGTGGTTTCAGATTCGTGGGTTGGACCATTTTAATAATGCTGGGCCCTGGTCT
>CAJVZI010000092.1 GCA_913020665.1 uncultured bacterium
AAAGTATCCAAATAATTATCTAACATTTTATATATAATTTTTTACCAATTAAATACGGAAGTCTTAAATTGAAAAATTACCTACTTGTTTTACTTTTAATCGCAAAGGTTAGTGCTCAAGATCCTTGTGTGTTGGGTACAGTATATGTGAGTGAAGGTCATACCTCTGGCGATCCCGAAGATTATATCGAATTATACAACTCTGGCGATACAGACTGCTCCCTGGAAGGTTTTCAATTAGATGATAATGAAAGTCTTTCAGACTTTACATTTGGTGAGGTAATAATTTCATCCGGTGGATATTGGATTGGCTATGAAGATCAAGACAGTAGTTTTTCATCTGGCCTTAGCTCTGGAGGGGACATAATAGTATTCGCTGATAGCGAGGACAACTATCTTATTGTGACATTGGAGCCATCTCAAGAATTAGATAGCGTCCAATTATCACAAAGTTTCAATGAAAATGGAGAAGGATGTTACACCAATCCTACCCCAGGTGCACAAAACGGGGAATGCATAACACTTACTGCGGATGAAAATATTAATGTCCCTAAATATTTTACACTCCATCAGAATTATCCTAACCCTTTCAACCCTATCACCACATTGAATTATGAACTCTCAAATAGTTCTCATATCAATATGGCAATTTATGATGTACTTGGGAATAAGGTAATTCAACTTGTTAATTCAAAACAATCTCCTGGTTTTAAATCGATACAATGGGATGGCACCAATAGTCAAGGTGAACCTTTATCAGCAGGTGTTTATTTATATAAGATTCAGGCAGGGGATTTTGTTGATACCAAAAAGATGATACTCCTGAAATAGAGTTCCCTTTCCCTTCTTCATCTTGCTCCTCTAAAACTATTGCCACTTTTTTTGTTGTTTTTTATGAACAATACTCCATTCTCTGGCAATTCTGCTTCTGTCCAATGTTCTTTCAAACGTTAAACTAAAGGCTAGCTAACCTAGTCCTAATGTTTAAAGCCTAAAATATGTTACTTATATAAATTAAACAATTGTAATAAAAAAGTACCTGTAACGGTCTTCAAAAATATGCAGATGCTTTGTGGTAATAATTTTATAAAGAAGTAAGTACGAACTTGTTTGCAATAAAAGGCGTAGGTAAACATTGTGATAAAATTCTTAATAATGAGTTTAATATTTTCTGCTATTTCTTTAGGAGGTGAAACCCCCAACCCTAACTCAAAAGCAGTCAACATAGTTGTGCCTTCTGGGATTACGATTGAGATCTCTGGCGAAGCAGAAATTGAATTTATTAACGTAGAAGGTAATGGAGGTGCTCAATACGAGGAAGACTTTTTAAAAAAGATTGAGACAAGAAGTCCTTATACTCAAATAGATAAAACTGTATTGAACTTGAAGCTGCTATATACAGAACACCTTTCTTATAATTTTAACTTAAGATTTGATGATGAGGGCGCTTACGCAGATAAGCACTTTTTAAAATATGAAAAGAATAATTTCCGAATTGAATTGGGTAAAAACCGACCTAGGGTGGCATTGAAAAGGAAAACCGAAGGTTATCCTCTTATAGGCACTTCGTACTGGAAAGGAAGGCAATATCAATTTGATGTTGAGCAAAAGATTTTAAGCTCGTCAATAGGAGCATCAATAGCCCTTAAGCGGCCATTAGGTTATGACGATGCGGCTGAAGACAAATCATTTAGGATGTTAGTTTATGATGATACAGAAAAGCTTGATGGCCAAACAATAGAGTATGGACTAAGAGGATCTCACAAGATGAAACTATTCAAAGTTGAGGGCTGGTATTACACCGGTAAATTAATTGACGACGAAGATTGGAAAAAGAGACTACACTATGATTTTGATTATTATGCAGAACTTGAGGCTGATACAGTTTTAAGCAAAGACGCAAATATTAATCATTACTGGTTGGGGGGCCGAGCAGAATTAAGTTTACTAGGAATATTATATAGGTTTGAGTACATATATTCAAAGGATGGGTACCTGCCGCGAGATGGTTATTACGGAGAAATTAGCTCTTATTTTAAATTACCCATACTCCCTAATCGGTTTTTCATTTTAGGTCGATATGGGAGTCTGAGAATTGACTCAAACAGAAAAGCTTTTCCTCTGTCTTGGTCAGAGGATAACAATTTAGCGCTTTTGAAAGATCCTCAAACATGGGATAGAACAATGACCACTTTAGCATTAGCCTATGACATAACTACCTATGCAAAATTAAAGTTTGAATACTATGTTTTAGATGAAGACACTGGTGATACTAAAATTATCGCAGATTTGCAAAATCGTAGATACCAACCATCAGTTGATGATAATCAGTTTCTATTGCAATTAGAGTTGAACTTTTAAATCAATTAAATAAGAGGATTATGTAAATGAAAAAGACAACAACTTGCTTGATACTACTTGGTTTAGCTTTTTTCACAAATTGCGAAGAAGAATCCGATCCCTTTATTAACAACATAACAGTGTCTCCTCAAACCGCTACAGTTGAGGTTGGGGGTCAGCAACAATTTACAACAACCTTGACTGATGAGAATGGCGACTCTATTTCGGGGGATGTAATATGGTCCGTTGGAGATAGCGCTTTAGCATCCATAGATGAAAATGGTCTAGCTTCTGGTATTAAGGAGGGTTCTGTTTTGATAACCGCAACAGCAAGTGGAAATAAAACAGGCAATGCAACACTAACTATTGGGGTTGGGGCTATTATATTTTCGAATATCTCAAATCCAGTCATTATGATTCCAGGAGACATATTAAACCTAACTGTATTATATGTTAATTTGCTTGGGGACACACTAGTAAATCCTGAAATTACTTGGAGTTCAAGTAATGAAAACGTTCTAACAGTTTCCAGTCTAGGCATGGTTACGGCTGTTTCAAATGGAAATGCTACAGTAACTGCTACGCACGAGACTGGCTCTAGTGGATTCTTAGAAATAGCCGTTGAGGATATTGAGTCATTTAATATCACACGAGTTGATGTTGAGTCCCTTGGAGACTCTGATCAATCTCAACCAGAGCTAGTTAGGTTCATTAATGCAACAGAGGGGGTTGTTGTTAATTCAAGACAGAATACTTTGGACTTTTTTACAATTACATCCACAAACCTTTCAATAAGTGGTGAAAGTATTCAAATCACAGATGATCCAGATGCGGAATGCTCTTCGATAGATGTTAGTGTAGACGAAACAATTATTGCAGTAAATGTCACAAAGGGAGCTTGTGATAGAGGTTTATTGTATCTTGTTGATGCCAATACAAGAATTAAGTATGGCCCTTATGAACTTGGCTACAATCCAGATGCGGTAGACATTGCGGTAGACAATCAGTTTGTCGTTTCAGTAAATGAGTTCGATTATGAAGATGGTGTAAGCGGTGGATGTGATACTCTAGGATACCCAGGAGTAACCATTTATGATATAAGTTCAGGTTTAAATTATGCAACACTTGTAAGAGATATGAAAATTTCAGGTTCTGGATTGAATGGAAACTTAAGGGAACCTGAAGGTGTGAAAATTGCCCCTGATGGAGAAACGGTTTATATGACTCTTCAGGAGTCTAATGAACTAGGATGGTTTTCAATCACTAGCCCACCAGAAACTTTAGAAAATATTATATCGTTTAATAGCGCAGAGCATGAGCCTGATGGTATTTGGATTAATAGTGATGGTAGTGTTTTATGTACCGGTGGTGAATATGATGGCCAATTAGGTGTTCTGGTTTTAGATGCAGAGGGTATACCAGTAGAGCAACATTATATAAACCTAGCAAGTGACTTACCAAGTACTTGGGATTGGGATGATAGAAGAAAAGGCATTGAGCCAGAAGAGGTCGTTATTGTTGAGGCTGGGCTTCAAACTTTTGTAATGGCAACTCTTCAAGATCCCGGTTCGGTAGTGGTTTATAATATTACTGATCCTCAAAATCCATTTTACGACTCTGGTGTTATTACTGAATTAAATGACTACACCACAATGATAGACGGATCAAGTCAGGGAGAACCAGAAGGATTGGCGTTTAAAGATGGATATGTCTTAGTATCAAATACTGGAGACCCATCTGTTTGTTTATTAAAAGCATCTTGGGCTGACTAAACCATTGGTCGTGAGTTCGAGTCTCACCCGGATCACTTGAAGAGAAAACCAAGTCTCTCTCATAGAAACCCTCGGCAAATGTCGGGGGTTTTCTGTTTCATCTTTTATCATTTTTATTCATTACTTATCAAAAGTGGGACACAAAAAGTGGGACACACCCTATAGGCGTATGAGATTTTAAGTGCCTTACTTAATCCGTATTCCCCACAAAGTATTTGAAAAGAAAGTATTAACATAACTTATCATTTTTGAACTGTTCAAAGGAGTTGGTTTAAATATTATTAGATTTGTAAGTCTTTAATAAAATATTTTTAAGGAGGGAATGCCACAGGAATAAAGCTAAGGAGCCCTAGAAAACCTGTGGCATTTACTGAACCTTGGGTATTAAGATTATGAATAGTTTATTTAAAGACTATTAGAATCATATTTGAATATTGTTAGTCTTATTCCATATGGCTGAAGTATTTATTAAAGAAAATCTTATGGAACAGTATAAAATTATTTTTGATAATTACATAAAAAGCAAAAGGTTTTTTAATAGAAAGGATATTCAAATCATCAGCAAATAATTTCCAAAACTTCTTCTAATAATCTATACTTAATGTAGGATATGAAAAAGAATAAGAAGTTAAAGTCTATAGTTGATATAAAACTCGATGAAAAAGATATTGAAATGAGTTTGCTAGAGTTAAAAAGGAAAGTAGGCTCTCCAAAGCATATTTATTTTAGAAAATCTTAAATCAAGATTAGAAAGTATTCATTGCAGTTTTATTAAAAGTATCCAAATAATTATCTAACATTTTATATATAATTTTTTACCAATTAAATA
>CAJVZI010000093.1 GCA_913020665.1 uncultured bacterium
CAGAAAAACCATTGAGCTTACTTATTTGATCTAAGATAAGTTTGGATGATTCCTCCCTGGAAATTCTGCCGATATGATCAAAGTGGGTGTTAAACACCCATATTCGTTTATCAGAATTTTTATGTTCAAAATATCCATAGGTGCAAATTCTCTCTAATGCTGCATCCCAACCAACTGATACTTCCAATGGATTACTAGATAGCCAAAATGTTGATTGTTTTAGTAGGTTATATTCTGACGAATCATAGTATATAGCACAAAATTCACCTTTTGTTTTTCCGTCATCTCTACCGCTGCCGATATAGTCATAATTAGGTAGGTTTAATTTTATATAATCTACCTGATGTTGTAACCCTTCTTGGATACCAATGAAAGATGGTTCGTTATCCTTAAATATATTTAATAAATCATTTCTACGAGCTTCCCATGTATTGATGTTATCTAGTTTATTATCGTATTTAATATTATAGCTGATGATAGAGATAGTACGGTTTTCAGCTAGTGAGGAATTCATAAAGATTAGAAGTACTGATAGAATAAATAATGGCTTCAAAATAATTTAATTATCTTTTTGACGAATCAATGTAGTATAAAACAAACTTACCTTCAAAGGGGAACATTGATTGGTTTATATTCATATGAGACACTTTCTAAATTGATAAAAATTATATTATTTTCCCAAAGGAGGATTGAGCAAGAATGAATAATACCAAAATAGTTTTATTAATGAACTTTTATTTCTTTCTATTTTCAACAATATCTTTCGGACAGCAAAAGGAGATCGTTGAATGCGGGAGCGATGATCTTACAAATATACCCTTTCAAAGCTTTAACCATAGCACATCAGAATTATTTTTAAGAGAAAATTACAATATAGACCTAGCTCTTCATGTTATTTATGGAAAATATGATCAAACTGATATTACAGTAAGTGTTACTGTAAATGAGAATTTTTCTAATGCATCTTTCGTTGTCTATGATATTTTCTCAAAACATTGGGTGATAGATGACATAATTAATTTTACAGAACCAAACCAGACAATCCAAATTACCATACCAAACATAGTAGGCCCACACTATATACAAGCTTATGGACCAGATGAGAATACAATTATTACTGCAAGTGTATCAAACGAGAATGGTCAAATCATTAAAGAATGGAGCCCAGATGACTATATAACATTGCAAGAGGCCACATCAACGGCTAGCGTATATTTTTTATTTGATACAGGAGATGGGGACACCTCTGTTGGTAATATATCCGAAAATGAATTAACAGCTGCTATTAATAGGCTAAATGACAATATGCAATTTTCGCAGCTTAGTTTTTCTATAGATACAATCAACAGAGTTCACAATAATGAATGGGCGTTAGGATTGGATATTGGTTCACAAACCTATGAATCCGTTCCTGCTCTATCAATAAATCCAACAGAAAAGTTGAATGTTTTTTCAATCATAGGGTATAGCCATAACCTGGCATTGGGTGGAGTAGGTATTTTCCCGTGGTACCTTGAAACATGGGACTCGACATTTTACCGTGTCACTGTAAAAAGTTTTTACTATACAGATCAGGCTTATCAAGAATCACGAAGCCATGTTTTTGATCATGAAGTGGGTCATGCGCTTGGACTATTACACACTTTTAATTATGGTTGTGGTTCATCACAGCACGGTGACTATGTAGATGATACTCCAACACATGCGGGTGCTAACTGGGGTTGTGCAGATGGTACAGACTCATGTCCTGATGATCCAGGGCTTGATCCGGTAGATAACCTAATGAATTATGTTTATAGTCCCGATTGTCCAATGTCGCCATTTACTCCGGGGCAAGGAACAAGAGCAATTTGGGCTATAAATAATTGGGTTCCTACGCTTATAGATACAATACCACCAACCGTATGGTACGTATCAGAAAATGGGTCAGATGAATCTGGAGATGGATCAGAAGAGTATCCTTTTGCAAGTATTCAAAATGGGCTGGATATCTCATATGATGGTGATACAGTTCTTGTGACAGCAGGCACCTATACAGAAAATATAAATTGGCCAATGACGAATGGAATATCGCTTATTGGTAGTGGTCAAGATAATTGTATAATTGATGGTGATTCATCTGGGGCAGTAATTACGATTTCTGATAGCCTTGGTGGTATCATTGACTCAATGACACTAATTACTGGTTTTACGATACAGAATGGTAGTGCTGCTGGAGTTGTTTTCGCAAAAAGCAGTCCGAAAATCACCAATTGTATTGTAGACAATAATCTTAATTCTATTGGTGATGGTGGTGGGATTATTATAGCAGATAGTTCAAGCGCGATTATTCAAAATGTAACCATTAGTAATAATATATCCAGATACCAATATTTTGTCCCAGGGCCTGGTGGTCCGAGGTATCGAGGAAATGGAGGAGGGCTGTTCATAGCAGGATCAAACCCAAAATTGATAAACGTCATTATCTCCGATAATGAATCAACCTATCATGGAGGTGGAGTTTCTGTATTAGAATCTTCTCCTGTTTTTATTGATTGTATCATATCAGGTAATAACTCCGGTTTTACAGCAGGCGGTTTTCATGGCATAGGAAGACTTGGTGCTCATTTCATTGGTGGTAAAATTCATAGTAATAGATCTACAGGCCCTGGAGGTGGTGTACATATTGACACACCAGGCCCTGTAGATTCTTCTCATATAAGTTTTACAGATGTTGATATATTTTTAAATCATGCTGGAATTGACGGCGGTGGTGGTGGTTCTGATGGTGGTGGTATTTCAATAGGAGATCCAATTGTTTTGAACTTAGCTGGATGCTCAATTAGAAATAACTCAGCGCAAAGAAAAGGCGGGGGCATATCTTTCAAAAACCAAGGATACTATGACCAAGGTCAAATTGTTTTTAGCACTACGAATAGAAATAATATACACTCTAACTTTATTGAATATGCTGGTAATTATCCAAGGGGACAGGGTGTCGATTTTCATATTGGAGAAAATATAATGATGGATGTCGTTTTAGATACTTTTACGGTGCTAACACCAACAGAATATTATTGTACCCCAATTGAAAATTACACTTTTGAAATTCTAAATAGCGTTAGCGGTAATGTGATCAACTCAGATCTTTTTGTTTCTGTTGATGGGAATAACAATAATAGTGGCTTATCATTTGAAAACGCTTTTAAAACGATTGAGCATGCATTATCTAAAATATTTGCGGATAGTATGAATATAAATACCATACACCTTGAAGCTGGTCTCTACAGCCCAAACACAAATGGCGAACAATTTCCAATAGTCTGGCCTAATTATGTAAATCTATCAGGAAGTAATCAAGAAGAGTCTATTATTTCATCAGACAGCTCATTCACTAGATTGCTAGTATTTAACGACGTTTCTTCTGCGACATTTGACAGTATTAGCTTTCATTCTGGAGGGGGAATTAAATTTGACAATTCCAGTGCCATCTTTAATGATGTAGTTATATCAGAAAATAGGTCAAATAATGGAGGCGGAGTATTCTGCGCAAACAACTCTTCGCCAATATTTAATCGTGTTACTTTTAAAGATAATGTCTGTGAGATAGATGAGGCCAATTCATGGAATGAAAACTCTGGTGAAGGTGGAGCTGTATTTGTTGACTGGGAATCTATCCCAGTTTTTAATCATTGTTCCTTTATAAATAATTACTCCGAGAGAGCTGGTGGGGCAGTGGCTGTTTCTTATGGGACCCCAGAATTTAATTATTGTTTATTTACTGGTAATATGTCCGAATCTGGTGCAAGCTCTGTTTATATCGGTAACAGTCCATCGGATTCTTTACTAATTAAAAATTCTACTTTCTACAATAACGAGTCACTAGACAGTCTTGGTTCAAATATTGAATGTAATTGGTCTGACCTGTATATAAAAAATAGTATTCTAAGAAATAATCAGCCGAATGAATTCTCTGAAAATTTAGGTTTGTTTCATGTATCCTACTCAAATATTGAAGGGGGATTTGGGGGATTTGCAAATATTGATGCGGACCCATCATTTTGCAATGTTGACAGTCTAAACTTCTCTTTAAATGATACATCTCCCTGTGTTGGTACTGGTGAGAATGGAAGTAATATGGGTGCATTTGGAGTTGCCTGCAGCTCAGAGTTGCTTGCCGAAGATAGAGTTATACCTTCTAAGTTTTTTCTATATCAAAATTATCCAAATCCATTTAACCCATCGACCATAATAAGATATGATCTGCCTAATAATAGTTTTGTCTCTTTAACTGTTTATGATATGATGGGGAGAGTGGTTAAAAACCTTATAAAACGAACCCAGGTGGCGGGATTTCAATCTGTTCAATGGGATGCAACCAATAATAAAAATCAGCCCGTATCTGCAGGAATATATATTTATTCTATATATTCAGATAGTTTTATTGATACGAAAAAAATGATATTGGTAAAATAGATATAATTAGTGTGAAGCTATGATAGACTTTAATAAAAATTTATTCTTTAGGGTAAGTAAGCTTACCTGTCAATTTGAGGATCGTGATCTCGAGATGGAATATCAGGATTTTAGATGGGAGAAAATGAGAAATTACGTTAGAAATCTCCTGATAATTTCTGAGATATTTAATATGTTGATCCGGGTGGATGATATTAGGCTTCTTGGACCAAGCCCGATTTATATTGGGTTTCATGTACTGGGCTTTGCTGCTTGGGCGTATTTTCTATTTTTTCTATCTGATAATAATAAAAAGAAATGGCATCAAACCTAT
>CAJVZI010000094.1 GCA_913020665.1 uncultured bacterium
TGGCCATAATTTTAGCTTTTCTATCCCAAGGATCACACCCGCCGGCAGGACATTCGAGATTAATACTCATAATTATCTCTGAATATGCACTGTTTGAATGAGGAAACTGAATCGTGTCAGTTACAGTCCGATTATTACCCATGCTCCCAAAATAATGATGTACAGCATCCAGGGCCACTACCGTTGTATCAGCGAAAACCACAGACACATGTACTAGGAAGGTAGTAAGTAAAATTTTTCTCATTCAATTATTTTAAATAGATTGTTTTTTTAAATTGTGAATGCTTTCCATTGGATACATGTATAAAATAAGTTCCCGATGAAATGCTCGATGGAGACCAATAATATTGGTGTACACCTTCATTGAGTTTGCCTTTAAAAATAGATTCAACAAACTGTCCTCTAAGGTTATAAATGTCTAGATCAATATTCATCTCATCTTGGAGTTTAAATGAAATAGAACACCTTGGATTAAAAGGATTTGGACCTACTTTTAGTTGATAGATATCAGGCATCAGAACCTTTTTCGCTTCAATTACGTTGCTCTCCCAGTCAGCAAGTTTTAATTGCTGAACCGTGGCATTTTTCTCAAAGGCAATCCTAAACTTTTTTGGCAGTGAAGAACCGTCCATACTATAAGCAATGCAATTTGTGCCGCTCTGCTTCCATCCCCATCCTGATGGCAAATTCATCGTCTCAAGAGAAATCAACTCTGAAATTTGTAACTGGAACCCAGCGATATCACCATCTGACTCAATGACAATGGTGTTTTTATCATGGTAGTAATCTCCTTCAGAAATCTGATCACGATTACTTATATCAATACCCAATATCCACTGCATAAGAAGAACAACATCCGCAACATCAATATCTCCATCCTGGTTTGTATCACCCGCATAGAGCTGATATTCATTTCCGTCTTCATTGCCTAACATTATTGCAACCAACATCACCGCATCGTAGATATTTAACTGTTCATCAAAATCAATATCCCCAAGGAGACCTGATAGCGTATAACCAGATGACCACTGAGGTCCACCAACTAACGTACCATTGTTTCCATTCCCTGTATGATCATTTAAGATTATGCCACTACCTTCATTAAAGGAGTAATACGCTACTAAACCTGTCTCAGATCCTGTAAGAACGGAGTCCATGGTCGAAATAATATTATCCTGCTCCCTGGCTATATTCCAGATTCTTACCTCATCGATTCTACCATCAAAATATCTACTCCCATAATCAGATCCGATTCTCAGTGGGTTGTTGTTTGCAGAAACATTTAAAGCAGATCCAGTAAGAGCATATTCCACACCATTCACATAAAGTTTTCTACTTCCATTGCTATTTACAGCAGCAACATGATACCACTGATTGCTGCTCAATACGCCTGTGCTTGTAATTCTCTCATCAAAACCTAAGCCGTTGTAAGGAGTTTGGTGAGTCAATCTCAGCATGTAACCATTAGCGGCATTGGTATGGTATTTAGATACAATCCCAGCCAGCCAGGAAAAAGATTCAGGAAATATCCAAGCCTCAATGGTATAATTCGCTGTTAGGTCCAGAGTGGCATTATCAGGAATAAGTATATAATCATTATTCCCATCAAAGTTTAAAGAATGATCTTGACCATTCAGGAGGGACACCAAAAATAGAAACGCCACAAATATCTCTAAAATTCGTTTCATATTAATTATTAAACTTAGGTCCTTCTTGGTCATCTATGGCAAGAGAAGCCAGTATACTTCTCCTACCAATAAAGGGTTTTCTTCCGTGCATCACCATCATATTATTGATGATCACTATGTCGTTTTTTTCCCAAGAAAGATCAAAAGATATTTCATCTGAAAGCTTGCAAACTTTTTTCATATCTTCTTTTGATATCTCTGAACCATCACCAAAGGAAATAGACTCCTCTGATTTATTTCGTTTATCATTCCAACCTTCAAATGCTGCTATTAGCTGATTAAAAAAAACTTTACTACCGTTTGGCAATAAACGAATAGCTGGTAAAGGACATGTTATGACCTTAAGACTATCATCATCCAACCATTTCCAATTATAATTGAGATCTTTTAATATTGTTTCAGCTGATATCATATCACTTACGCTCAAAGTATCTTGCCAGCTACGCCCCTGTCCAGAATCTTGATCTTTTTTTGAAGGCATTATATTGGTATAGCAGACTCCTAGCTCACTACACTTTTTTACGAATAGGGGTATTTCATCCTCGAGCTTTTCAAGTAAAAGATCAGACCTACAGATTGGTGTTTCACCTCCACCATCCGGAGGTTGTTCGCAATAAAAAAATAAGTGCGATGGGTACACGGTTGTCTGGGCAAGTTCATGATGCAAAAAAATTGAAACATCTGGTGGCGATTCGTTTGCAGTAAATACTCTTGGTGTTCTGTTAATTCGAACAGCATTAGATAGTGTATCCCTATAATCCAGATTATTCATTTCAAAAGCATTAACGAAAGCATCAAAATCAATATCACTTTCTACTGGGAACCCTCGAAATAAAATAGCGCCATGAGTGTTTAAGTTAGTTATTATTTCTCGTTTTTTGATCTTCACCCAATTCACCAAGTCTTCGACATTTTTTTTCCTAGAACCAAATGCATAAACCAATGGCTTCGAATCACCTTGATACCCTTGATCGCCAAAGGGTAATATGTCTACAAATCCTGAGTTCATTTATTGTTAATCATAGATGGGATGAAATTTACCAAATGACTCCTTACAAAATATGGCAGGATCATTAAACCTCCGATTACAGTTTAATGAGCTTATTATATCTACTTGCTTATTCGTTAACTCAAAATCAAATATTGCTATATTTTCTTTTAATCTATCTAGCTTTACAGTTTTTGGGATAATTGCAGTTCCTCTTTCTAGTCCCCATCTTAAAACCACCTGCGCGGGTGTTTTACCTGTATCCTCTGATATTTTTTTTATTTTTGATTTTTCTAGAATGGATTCGCTAGCGCTGGCCATATCTAATGACACGTAAGACAAAGCCCCTAGTGGTGAGAAACATGTTACCGGTATATTATAATCTTTTGCTAGTTGAATAAGATTGTCTTGGGTTAAATACGGATGAGATTCAATCTGAAGCATTTCTGGTTTGATGTTTGCGTATGACATAAGATCATGTAATAGAGCTGAATTATAGTTGCAAACTCCTATACTTTTCACAAGACCTTTCTCTACCAATCTCTCCATGCCCATCCAAGTCTCAGAAAGCGGAACAGGATCTAACTTCATTATGGAATCACCCTCAACTTCATTTCCGTAGATCCACCCAGGAGGGTAGCGGTAATCAAAGGATACAAAGCGTAAAGAAATCGGAAAATGAATCAAATAAAGGTCAAGGTAATCTAGGCCTAGATCCATAAGAGAACGTTCACAGGCCTTTTGGATGTGTTCTTTCGAGTGATATGTGTTCCATAGTTTTGATGTAACCCACAGGTCCTCACGGTTACAATAACCCTTTCTTATGGATTCGTTAATTCCATTACCCACCTCCATCTCATTTCCATAGTCAGCCGCACTGTCAAGATGACGATATCCAATTTTTATTGCTTGCTGCACTACTTGCGATGTCTGTCGTTTTTTAATTTTCCATAAACCAAGACCAATGGATGGCATATCGCCACTGCCTACTTTTATTAAATCATGCATGTAATTTTTTTATTAATTATTTTTATGATTAATTATCCATGATAATTTTTTCTTTTCTAGGTAATCATCGACATCTATTTGACTGCCTGTTTCAATGGACTTTTGTGCAGCACCAGCAATTACAACAGACCAAAGCCCTTCTATCACGGTGGCGCTGTTTGATGGTTCACCATTAAGTTTCTTAATCAGCTCAATGTGCTCAAAGAACGTTGCACCATGATGCCCACTCTTTTCAATCTCGGATGGATATGAAACCATAGAATCCCGTGAAGAACCCTCTTCTCCTAGTTCTATTTGAATTCTTGCGTTTGAGTAACCATCGTTTTTTGGACTATATTTCTCTGATGATATTATTCTCCCTTTTTCAGCGCAAAGCATAAGCTCCTCACTAAAATCTGGGCAAAACATATTCAAAGTAAAATTAGCCTTTATACCATTTTGATATTCTATAATTACAAAAGCATGGTCATCAATATCAGAATTTTCACCATTGTAAGCAAAATCTATGAAATTAAATACTCTTCCTCCGCTTGCGTAAATACTTTTCGGGTACGACTGTGCAAACAGATTAATCAGGTCAAAATAGTGGCAGCACTTTTCAATAAGTGTACCACCAGAATATCTAGAAAACTTATTCCACTGTTTCACTTTATCTAGAAATGGTGGTCGATACTCGCTCATTGAAATTGTTTTTAAATCACCAATCGTTTTTCTTTCCAAGACTTCGTGTATAGTTTCGACATACTGAGCTTTATAACGGTACTGTAGACCAATCTGAATAAATGATGGATACCCATCAGCAAGTCTAAGAATCTCAGAAGCATCTTCAATGGTCGTTGCCATAGGTTTTTCTAAAAATATTGGCTTATTTGATTCCATTGCAACTTTTAGAACATTCAGATGTGTATGGTTCGGGGTACAAATAAATAGAGCATCTACATCTGGATCTTTGCAAGCAGACTTAAGGTCATTGTAGCGTAAAAGCTTTTTGGATGAATATCTTTCATATTCATTTTCGGCAATATCAAGACTATGCGTTTCTTCGTCATAGATTCCATG
>CAJVZI010000095.1 GCA_913020665.1 uncultured bacterium
GTTTTCCAGTCTTTATTATGGATATAACATAGCTCCATTCCATTATATGATGATTGATATTCATTTTCAATATCATCAGATCTATAACCAACTACTAGAATAACCTTTTTAACGCCTAATTCAGATATCTGACGTAATGACCGTGTAAGGAGTGGCTCTTTATTGATCGGAATGAGGCATTTAGGTGTCTCTTCAGTTTTTTCCCCAAGTCTGGACCCCCTACCAGCGACAAGGTAGACCGCCAAAGGTGCAATTTTCATTAGTAGCTACCCTTATCTAATAGTTTTAAATAGCGATAGCGACTCTTAATTCTGTTTAACACCCTGATAAATAACACCACAAATAATAGCCAAATAATATATTCACTGATTCCTAGAACTAGGCCTAGACCTACCCAGAAATAAAAATCGGCTTGGTGAATCGAAAACAATTTCTTTTGTCCCTTGAGTATATATTTCCATGTTGGGATATGATAAATAGCTTTGGCATTACTACCAGGATTAACCTTTTTTGATTTACCAATACGTTTTTGCTCTTGGTAGGCAGTAGTCCAATAGGCATAGCATATGACCAGGTAAAATGCAGCTGCCATAGGACCAAGCAATAGATAGTATGGCTCCTGAACTTTTTGATAGGTAAGCCATGAAAAGCTGGACATCACAAAAATAAATCCCGTCCCATCTAAGATTCGATCAAGAAATCCGCCTCTTAGTGTTGTCTGATTTCTATATCTAGCGAGATTTCCATCCATGCTGTCTAATACCTGACCAACTTGCAATAGTAAAGCGGCAAAAATAATTAGATTACGATCGCTATAAAGCATTAAAACAGCTGGGAAAATTTTACATAAAAAGGATAGCCAAGTGATACCAATTGGTGTGATCCATTTTACATCTCCAATGACCCCCAAAACAATCCATGAAATAGGATCACCAAATGTTATAGTCCACCAGTCGTTTGCCTGGCGATTTTTCATTGCCTGATATCTGGCTTTAAAGTTCATAAATTAATTTTATAGAATTTTATAATTATTAATGTGCCACCCTATAATTATTTATCAATAACGGCATCTGCTTCTATTTCAACAAGGTACTCCGAGCCAATTAATTCAGCTTTGACCATCGTGTTTGCAGGGGAAATATCTCTAAATCTTTCTCCATGAGCACGTGCTATTGCTTTCCAGTCTTTAATATTTTTAATAAATATTCTCGTTCGAATTACATCCTTAAGTGTTCCTCCTAAGGATTCAATAGAGCCCTCGATTTTATCAATGATAAAATGAGTCTGGGCTATTGCATCATTCCCCCCAATAACACGTTCTCCGTGAGTTGCTGTAGTTCCAGAGATTGCTATATAATTATCTTTTTTTACTGCTCTTGAATAGCCTGCTAAGTCTTCCCACAGTGTGCCACTGTTGACAGTGTTCCGGTTCTTAGTTATTTCAATTGATTTATAGGGCTTTGGCAGTGCATCAAAATGATGTGTTAGATCTCCAGCCGCCGTTAGGATAGGTGCTTTCCTGTATTCATCTCCACAGTCTCCGGATATTGGCAAAAGTTGTCTTTGTTCATTTTCAATAAGGTTTATATCATCTTCATCAAGATTGATGTCAAATACTTTCATATTATCTTTTATATGGTCATTCTCTCCTAATCTGGCTCCAACTATAATGGCACCTACAGATGGTCTATCCATAATGTATTTCATGGCAATAATTGGTATTTGAGATTGATGTTTTTCTGATACTTTCTGGAGAGTATTTAGAAGTTTTTGAAATTGTTCCCATCCGCCTGTGGCATCTATATATCTTTTGTATTTCATTTGTGACCAAGTTGTTAGATGCTTCCTAGAGGGTTCAGGAAGCCCAAGCCATTTTTCTGATAGAAATCCCCCAGCAAGTACGCCAAAAACTAATAATTTTATATTAAACTCTTGGCAAACTTCACTCATTTTAGAGCCCGCTCTTTGATCAAGGAGGGAGTGTGATACCTGGTTTGAAATAATTTCCACTCCACTATTTAGGGCAATTCGGAGGTGGGCTGAATCAAAATTTGTTAGCCCAATATTTTTTATTAAGCCTTCTTCCTTGAGTTCTTGCAACCAAAAAAGACAGTCAAGCCAATAGGGATTTGCATAATTCCAGGCATGAAATTGCATAAGGTCAATCGCCTCTGACTGCATTCGATCGAGGCTTATCTCAACAGCTGATCGGACATCTTGCGTGGTTTTTTGTTCTGGGTCTGGAACCCATTTTGTTAGTAGTTGAATGGGCTCTTTTGATAAATTATTTCTAAAGCTTCCTGCAATTAGCTCTGCAGAGCCATAGTGGTCTGCCATATCAAAGGTGGTTATACCGGCATCAACATAAGGTTTCATACACTTTGCCGTTTCGTTGAGGTCAAGACTCGATCCATCTTTTTCCATATCAGCTATCTGCCATAATCCTGTGATAATCCGACTGACTTTTAAATTAGGAGATAGCTTACAGTACTTATTCATTGGGTAAAGATTGAAACAATTTTTTAGTGTCTATGCCTTTTGTTTTTAGCATGCCAAATTTTACAAAGAATACCATTGAACCAAATATCATAACTATAGCATAAATAATAGTTGAGTGGTAATACCAATATTCTGGATTGGATGTTAGGTCTTTCCAGGTGTGGATCATAAGAAAAGTAACTAGACTAATTACTCCAGCCCAGCCTAGAATAACTTGCACTAATCTGTTTTTCAAAATGCTAATCTTCTCGTATAATATTTTATTCTTCTTTTTAATCATAATTAGAGTAACACACATCAATAAGAAATTGACCATCATAGAGGTTACCATAATATCTATCCCTAAAAAAAAATCACCAGCAAAATGGCTACCAAATATCCCAAAAGTTGCCATACCACCACTAAGTAAAATAGCCGTATGCGGCGTCTGATATACAGGATGAATATTTGATATCAAATCTGGGAAAATTCCATCTTTTGCCCATGAAAACATTAGCCTAGACACAGAAAGTAGCATCGCTGGAAGGTCATTGATAAGAGCTATGGCCGCCCCTGCTATAATAGCTGCTGATATTCCAGGCGATAGTAGATAGCTAAATAGTCCAGGAGCTGTTAGATCACTATCGATGGCTCGATCTGCGATAAAGCTCCATGGAACAGTATGATAAACTGAAAATGTAAAGAGCATGTAAAACGCGCCCACTCCTGTAATGGTCAAGGCGATGGCTATTGGTAGGGTTTTAGAAGGCTCACGTGCTTCGCCTCCCGCCTGAGCTATAGAATCAAAACCAATAAAGCTAGCGAAAAGCACTGCCGCAGCTGAGAAAAAGGATTTTATATTAAAATCACTAACTGTTTTGATGATATAGGCCTGCCCCTCTTTTGCTTGCAGACCATCTAAAAAATCATGATGATCAAAATATAATCCAGAAAATATTATTATAGTTCCCAATCCAAACATGATGAACATTAGAGGAATAAGGGTTTTTTCATAAAAGTCAGCTCCAAGGATATTAATAAAAACAAATGTCCATAAAAGAGCAATGGCAATTGTTAATCTTATCCACCCTATTTCAAGCAAAGAGGCTATTTCATTCCAGTCAAGTGCTAAGGCGACATCTCTTACAAATGGTACAATGACATATGAAATAACTCCAATCACAATTGAGAGGCCAAACCATTGAGAAAAACTTGCAACAAATCCAAAATAAGGGTGTAGCCCTCTGCTGGCATATATATAGCTACCTCCAGCTCTTGGCATTGCAGATGCTAAGATACTATATGCAAATGCCGCCAAAACTGCAGGCACGGCTGCAAGCAGAAAAGCATGGAGGACATAAGGTCCAATACCAGGAACACTTCTGTGTATCATGAAAGGCATAATATAAATGGAAGCACCCATCATTGAACAAATGCCAGTGGCAGTTAATCCAAGAATACCTAATTTTCGGGATAGTTTTGTTTTCATAAGGTTATTGATAATTTCTGTGAATATATGTTCATAAAAAAAATATAATTAATAAAAAAATATGTTAGGTTGTATCTATTATGAGCATTGCTAAAAGGTTTTAAATTGGAAAAAAAAGACTCAAAAAAAATAAGCCCAAATGAGATTGGCCTAGAAATTGGTCTGGTACTGAGCCGGTTTTTTTTGAATACAGAACACCTTCATTTTGGGTATTGGCCCGATGATTTGGAAGTTAATCTTGATAATCTCAAAAAGGCCCAGGAATACCACTCTGAGGAAATTATTCATTCAATCCCTAAAAATGTAAAAACGATACTAGATGTAGGGAGTGGATCGGGAGGTCTAGCTGGAAAATTAGTTGATAATGGCTATCAGGTTGATTGCGTTTCTCCAAGTGAATATCTATCTGATTCAATAGAACAAAAGCTCAAAAACAGGGTCACGGTTTACCGTAGTACTTTTGAAGATCTTGACCTTCAGAAAAAATATGACCTAGTTGTTTTTAGTGAAAGTTTTCAATATGTAAATATAAAAAGGTCCCTGAAAAAAATACCTTTAGCGGTTCAAGAAAAAGGACATGTTCTTATATGTGATTTTTTTAGAAAACCAGGGACTGGCACAAAGCCTTTGGGAGGAGGTCATGATTGGAAGGTGTTCCAAGATAATTTATCCGAATATTCATTTACAGAGATCTTAAATAAAGATATAACTAGAGGAACAGCAAGGACATATGATCTTATTAATCAAATAATAGGTGAGGTTGCTGACCCA
>CAJVZI010000096.1 GCA_913020665.1 uncultured bacterium
CTCCCTTCCAGTATGCTCCAGAGACTTTAGTAAGTTTAAATGCTCCAATAAAAGAGAGGTTTGGTAAATGAGGTCCTCTGCATAAATCAATAAAATCTTCATCAGCATTTGTATAAATCTGAAAATTATCAGTCTGTTCTGCATCATCTATAATTTCTATCTTGAGAGTCTCTCCTTTCTCTTTAAACATTTTTTTTGCATCTTTTTCGGAGTGAAGTGATTTAACAATATTAGACTTATTTTCTAATATCCTTTTCATTTCATTCTCTATTTTTGGAAGATCTTCAACCGATATAGGTGTTTCAGTAGAAACGTCATAGTAAAAGCCGTTTTCAATTGTAGGCCCAATAGCCAATCTAGAATCTGAATATAAATTCTTTATAGCTTTTGCAAGAACTTGGGCTGTCAATGTGTGTCTCATTATCTCTAAGCCCTCGTCAGATTGGATAGTAATTATAGAGACTGAAGATTTATCAGGAAGTTCGTCTAGGAGATCTCTCTGCTCACCATTCACGACAACTGCAACAGCACTTTTAGCAAGTCCTGCGCCTATTGATTTGGCAAGATCTAGGCCATTTGAACCCTTTTCAAGTTCCTTTACTGATCCATCCGGTAAATTAATTTCCATACAAATATCTAATTTTTTACACTATTTTAATAGTATTATTCAATTAATCCATCAATATCGTATTTTGATAAAAAATTCCAAACAGTCGTCGATGCTTGAAGATCATGATTATTTAGATTTGGCCAGCTGTGACCCATGTTAGTCATCAAATAAAGTTCCACATTAGTTTGATTGTCACAACCTGAATATACATCGTGAATTCCTCCACCATTACTTCCAGAGATTTCAGATGTATCAGGCACTTGTGTGCAATTATTATTATTAACCCAATAATCCATAACCTCCTCAATAGGCTTACTAAATCCATTTCCATCATAATTTACAACGGTATCTTGTAAACCATGAATTTGTGCGACTGAAGTTGGATGAGTCGGATTACAGCCATCTGTGGTTTCACTGGTCATGGATCCCGTAACCGATACGACTGCTGCAATCCTTGGGCTCAAATCACACGCAAGCTTATAGCTCATATAACCACCATTAGACATTCCAGTTGAGTATATTCTTTTAGAATCTATTGAATATTCATTATTCAAAAAGTTTATAACTGAATTAATGAACCCAACATCATCTGTTGTGCTACTCGTTGTCCATCCACCTACATTCCAATGCGTTTGTCCAGTGGCTGGCAAAAGAGTTCCTTGAGGATATATAACTATCAGCCCTGCATCATCAGCAATAGATTGAAATCCACTATAGTTCATAATCCACAACCCTCTGCTTGTATAGCCATGCAAAACAAAAAGCACTGGTGCATTGCTCTGATATCCACTCCCCTCATATACATAAAACTGCCGCACAATATTGTCATGTACAATTGTGCAATTGAGAGTTGAACCGTTTCCATTATTTGATTGATAAGTTGAGCAAGATTGTCCAGAACTATTATCCTGACCAGGATCAATTGTAATTTCAGAGCTAGATGATCCTCCTCCGCATGCTGAAATGACAAGTAGAACTCCGAGAAAACTTATTATCCTCATAAGTATCTAGTTTATCAGTCCACTAGTATCATACAAAGATAAGAATTCCCAAATGAATGCTGCTCCATCAATATCTGCTCCTCCACCCTTATCAGAATCAGACGCTGGCCAACTATGGTCAAAATTTTCTAAATACGTAAAATTTATACTGACTCCATCTTGGCAGCTTGATGAGATTTCTGAGTACCAAGAATATCCATCGCCGTTTGAATCTTCACCATCAACAATGATATTTTCAGAACATGAGTTAAATGAGCTCCAATAATTACTTACAAGCTGAAGAGGAGTTACATAATCACCGCCCTGAACTGGAATCCATGAATCATCCAATCCATGCACATGAATCACTGGCATAGGTCTTTGTGGATCGCAAGACTCATAATCTTCTGGAGATAAAGATCCTGAAACTGGAGCAACTGCAGCAACTTTATTACTTAAAAAACATGCAGTTGTGTAGGCCATAAAGGCCCCATTAGAGAAACCTGAGACATATACGCGACCAGGGTCAATCGATAATTCTTCAATTGAATAATCAATTAATTTCTCAATAAATGAAATATCGCAAACCTCTAAGTTTGAACAGTCTCCTCCAGAATACCAGCCAGTATCTCCTTTGCCTTCAGCTACTGTTCCTTGAGGGAATATGAGAACAAAATTATTTTGATCATTTATTTGTGTAAATCCAGTATATTCCATATTTGCATCTGCATAATCTGCTCCACCATGAAGACTTATAACGAGAGGATAAGACTGTTCTGAAGAGAAACTTCCTGGAAAGACTACATAAAACTCTCTTTCCAGGTTATCCCAATCTATAGTGCAATATGACGTAGACTCTGACTGATCAGAACATACAGCAGATGAATTGTTACTTCCATCATCACTTTCATCATTTGTAATATTCACTATGAAATCATAGCTACTTGAATATAAGTTTCCATCAAAAGCTCGAATTGTCACTTCATATGTATTATCAAGATTTGCATCAGATGGATTTTCATAGTCAGGTGAAGATAAAAATAACACTTGTCCTGAATCATTAATGGTGAAAGAGCTCTGATCTGAGCCTCCTGTAATTTGAAAAGTAATGCTATCCCCATCAGGATCAGAGGCTTGCAAAACAAATGCTAAATTTTGATTTTCTAAAACACTAAATGTAAATGTGCTATTAGTAATAGTAGGTGGATTATTTTGAGGAACCGCTTCACTTCCACCACCTCCACCTCCTCCACAACTGGAGATAAAAACCAGAAATAAAAAGAAATAAATATTTTTCATATTAATTAATAGGTAAGTAAACAACTGTATTAGTTGAAAGTATCATAATAAAAACAAGGCAGGTTACAAGTGGGCCTAAATAAACTCTCCCAGTCATTCTAAAAAATATTCTATTGAAGTAAGGCAATATGAACATCATTGGGACAATCCCAAAAAGCAAATTCACGCTTAACCAGTTAGTTGTCCAAAAAACTGTGCCTGTATTGAAATAGACTGAGTACTGAATAATTATTATGAGCATTAAACCTAATGAATTTGCGAATCCAGCTATTAGCATAGACAGCCATTCGGGTTGATCTTTAAACCTCATAGCACCGTTTACCCTTAGTGAGTTTGAAAAAAAGAATATAAGAAAAAGCGGAAGATACATTAATAATACAGCAAGCATTTCTGGCTGAAATATTCTTACTCCCATAAACCAAAATCGATAATCAACATGAAAAAGGGCATAGTTTATAAAAAGGAGTGCATAAAAAGTTGCAAATATTACTAATGCTAGGATACAAGTTTTTAAGAGATCCATTCTATTAATACCTAGTCCCCATGATTTTGTATCTACTCCGTTTCTCTTGCCAAAAAGCTTATAGGAGAGGGAGAAAATAATGATTCCTACCAATCCATTAAATGCTGCCCATAACATTACTGAGTTATTCATTCTTTGGGGGAAAAACCAAGTCAATTTTCTATTGGCTGCATCCTCAAATAAAATTTTTGCAACCTCAACCATTGGTATAAAAGTTATACAAGCAATTAGAGCGCTTATAAAAAAGATTGACCAAAATATTATTTTTCCTTTGCCATTTGGAACATTTAAAGGAGCTGGAATGTCTTTTTTAATAGATGAAAAAAATCTTAAGTCCAAAAATAATCTTGCGATAGGAATGAGCATAATTAATGCTAAAACCATATTTATAAGAGTAAATATTTCTTTCCAGTGCCAAATCTGATTGTTTGAATTAATTGGATTTGGTGCACCGAATACTTTCTCAAAATAATCCAGTTGATTTGCGGTTGCTTCAAAGTTATAAGGTTGGAACGGATGTAAGACTGGTTCGTTAAAAATCACTCTTAAGGAATTTTTTTCTTTTGAGCCATAATATTTTCCTAACTCAACTTCCTTTATTTGCTCTTCTTTTGGAAGAACACTGTTGACGGTTCTAAGAGATTCAGGAGCAATTATCATATTGGCTGAGTCCCATGCAGTGAGTTCATTTCTAAAAGCTCCTTCATCATATAAAGCATAGCTAACACCCATATTTGATTTTGAGTCTCTTAAAATATTATTTCTTAAGGTGAGGACGTAACCAGAAACATAAACGGAGTCTAATTTACTTTTTGTATTATTTTGTATGGCTTGTTTTCCAAAAAAATCAGCGCCACGTATTGCTGCATTTCCTCCCATCGAATGACCAGTTGCTCCAATCTTATCAATGTCTACAAAATTAAAAGCGCCACTATGCACATCCTCTACTAAGGAAAACATCCCATAACCTTGTGTAGTTGCAGCTCTAGTGCTTAAAGATGAAGAAGATAAACCTTGAGCATAAGGATCTATCAGGGCAACAACATACCCTCTTCTAGAAAGCTCAATAGCTATATTTGATAAAGCCTCTTTTGATCTTTGAAAACCTGGAATAATAGCTATAAATGGAGCCTTTGATTCCGGTTTAGCAGAATTTGGTCTAAACAGGTCATAGACAATATATTGGCCCTTGTCTGTATCAAGCCTTAAGCTCTTTACCTCAACATTACCAAAGCTTGTAAGTATCAAG
>CAJVZI010000097.1 GCA_913020665.1 uncultured bacterium
GGAGAATTTAAATTCAAAAAAATACCGGCTGGTTCATATATACTCAGTGGCATTCATAAAAAAGAAGGTGAAGCTGAGATCAATTTTAACATAACTACAAAAGATGTAGACCTAACATTAAAAATACCGCCTGATGAAACATCCGCAGCATCTTCTGAAGAAGATAATCAAATAGCCAATGCCCCTGAAATGACAATGTTACCACAACAGAGAAAAGAAGCGGGGAAAGAAAAGCTGAAATTTGAAGATCTATTCTTCGAATATGAATCAAATCTCAAGGCTCTAGAAACAGAGATCGATTCCTTAAAAAGCGTGGTAAAGGGCTATGAAAAAGGTCAGTCTATGCCAAATGTAAGCCGTGATATTTTAGAATTGATCAAGGTGCCTGACCATCAACATCGAGTTGAGCTTCAAAATGGTACTGTAGTATCAGGAGAGCTCATAGAAGAATCTGATTCGAGTTTAACTCTAAAAACGCAAATCGGGACCTTAGTAATTAAAAAAGAGATGGTAGTACGTATGGATGAAATAGAAAAGCCTGGACCTAAGGTAGTTTTTTTAGGTGATCCTTTTATAGATTATTACCCAGATATGCAGGTTTTTTCTGGTCGCGTAAAAAATGTTGGAGAGATACGTGCTGACTTTGTAAGAGTGATTGGCAATCTATTTGACCAGACAACAGAAATTACTGGATCAGACTCTATCTTTGTGAAAGGAACACGTATTGCCTATGATTCGAATGTTGTTGCTGATACAGCACTTGAGCCTGATCAAACAGCTTCGTATATGCTTGTAGTAAAAATAGATAAAGGACAAAAAGCACAATACCATACTATGGACATCCATTGGGAGCAAACAAATTAATATGTACAGACCTATACTGATTTCACTATTTATATCTTTTGCTATTGCTCATAATGGCAATAATAATCGTACTATTGATTTTCCTGACCTGCCTGGTTTCAAAACATTAGTTTGTGATCTTCATATGCATACCGTTTTTTCTGATGGAAGTGTCTGGCCAAATATCCGTGTAATGGAAGCTAATAAAGATGGGCTGGATGTAATTGCGACTACAGAGCATATAGAATATCAGTCCTGGATCAATGATATTCCTCACCCAGATAGAAACCGTTCGTATGACCTAGCAAAAGGCTTCGCCAAGAGCTCTGATCTTTTAGTGATAAATGGATCAGAAATAACCAGAGATATGCCTCCAGGGCATGCCAATGCGATCTTCTTAAAAGACGCTAATAAATTACTCGTAGATGATCCCATCGAGGCATTTCTTGAGGCTCGTAAACAAGACGCATTTATTTTTTGGAATCATCCTCACTGGGCCAGTCAGTCGCCTGATGCAAGTGTTCCATTAGATCAACTCCATATAGAGATGATCAATAATAATCTTATAGAAGGCATAGAAATTGTTAATGATACAACCTATTCAAATGAAGCATTTCAGCTTGCCCTAGATTATGACCTTACCATACTTGGCACATCAGATATACATGAAATAATTGACTGGCAATATCGCATCCCATCTGGTGGACATCGTCCCGTCACATTGGTCTTTGCACGAGAGAAGAATGAAGTGTCATTAAAAAACGCATTACGAAATGGGCAAACTGTTGTGTGGTTCAATAAAAAACTAATCGGGAAAAGTGATTTCTTATTACCATTAATAAATAACAGCCTAGCAGTTAAATCTGCTGGCTATATACCAAATACTACTATTGTACATCTTGTACTTTCGAATAATTCAGATGCCCCTTACACATTGAGAAATCAAAGTAACTATGATTTTTATAATGCAACAAATCTTATCACAATACCAGCTCATGGTGAATCTATAATTGATGTAAGAACCATCGATAAGAAAAGAAAGTTTGAACTAGAGTTTGAGGTTTTAAATGCATTAATCGCTCCAGACACAAACCCTATTTTCAGATTAGTTGTCAAGCCAAAACAATAAATAGACCTTGCAGGAAAATCATTAATAATGTCCTGCCTGTCTACATAACAATTACTATGACCTCTAACAATTAAACTGATCTTGAAGCTCCTTAAATCAATTCTTATTATTTATTTAATTATAATAGGTTCGGCATATGGCAACAATAACCACCCCATTATTTTAATACATGGTTTTCTGGGATGGGGTAAAAGTGAGGTTGGCGATGTGAATTATTGGGGAGGACAAAGTGATATTGAACAATATCTTATAGATAAAGGCTTCAATGTATATTCTGTTTCTTTAGGACCAGTATCTTCAACCTATGATTGCGCAATTGAAACTTTCTATCAAATTAAGGGAGGACAGGTTAATTACGGTGATCAACATTCAAAAAAATATAACCTAGTACAAAAACCTAAAGAAAAATATTATCCTGGATTATACCCAGAATGGGATGAAAACCATCCCGTGCATTTGATCGGATATAGTTTTGGTGGACTAACAGCTAGAATGTTAATTCATTTATTAAATTCAACTTTTGAAACTAACGCTAATGGGAAACCTGATGAAAGTGAATTGCTGGGCACATCCCTTAAGAATTGGGTTAAATCCATTACTACCATGTCAACACCAAATAATGGAGCAACCCTATCAGATATTGTGGTAGATATATTACCTTTTACGGACAATCTTCTTCCCCTTGCAAATATTTTAAGTACAAGCTATTATGATTTTGATCTAGAACATTGGAATCTATCTAAAAATGAAAATGAGACATTGCAAGAATATGTTAGCCGATTAACTAAACATCCCGCTTGGAATACAAAAAATAGCATTGCCTGGGACTCTAGTATCCAAGGGGCAAAAGAATTAAATGATATTTTATTGATCGATCCAGATATCTATTACTTTTCATCCAGTACAGTTGCGAGTTTTCTAGACACTTCATCTGGCCACCATAAACCTTCAGAATATATACATACCATGAGTTACCCATGGTCATGGCTCATAGGACGATCAAAAGTAGATATGGGGAATGGACGGCAAACTGATGAAACATGGTATAGAAATGATGGCACTGTAAACACAATTTCTATGAAAAGGCCTTTTACTGGAAAAAATGGACCTGAGCCTGTAATTGAACTGTCTAAGCATGGCTTTATAAAACCAGGCATATGGAATTTCATAGGGGAATTTGAGTACGATCATAAGACTTTTATTGGTCACTTTTTGAGCGACGAAAATAAAATTAAAGAAATAATGAAAATTTTTGAAGATCATGCACGTCTACTTTATAAGCTTCCATAAGTAATACCACTTATACTTATTTTAGTTTATCTTCTGGTGTGGGAGATAACAGTAATTCAACACTAAGCCAGCTAAAAACAATCCCAAATATGTTAAGCATAAGCAGACTGGTTTTAATGCCTGCAATGCTCATTCCATCTTTTTTTATTGCCGATGATCAACAAGCTCGGATGATATTCCTTGGGATGTTCATATTGATAGGCGTTACTGATAAATTGGATGGAACAATTGCAAGGTATTTGAATCAAACCAGCCATTTAGGAGCTAAGCTGGATACAATGGCAGATATGGTATTTTATCCCCTTATCGCTCTTTGGCTGTATCGTTTCTCCCCCCAAGTTGTAGATGGATGGTGGTTCTTAATATATATTCTTTTAGGATTGTTTTTTATCAAAATGTTGCTTGGAAAGAAAAAGTTTGGAGAGATTCCAGTATTCCATACTATAGGTGGAAAAACATTTGCAGCATCTCTTTACTTTTTTATGATCATAGCCGTTCTATATCCAGATATAGCATCAAAGGTTTTCCCTTTATTATGCGTGATTGGCTATTTAAATCAGATTGAAGAAATGTATATATTCATGACGCGAGAAAAGGTAGATGAAAATATCCGATCGGCATTTGATTAGTACCGATCATTTAAATTTAACTTATTTATAACAAGTTAGTCTAAAATAGCATAGTAACTTTAATACTTCATAAAGAGCAATGATAATGAACAAAATATTTGAGCAATTTCTTCCAATAGCAATCTTATTAATTAACGTGCATAACCTTTATGCCCACAAAGACCATAAAGATCGACCTGCAATGCCTGCGATTGGAGTAGTGCAGGGTTCCATAATTGACTCAACTTCGACGAAACCCATTGAATATGCATCCGTATCTTTAGTAGACCTAGAACACAATGAACTAATTACTGGTGGTCTCAGTGATAAAAATGGTCTAGTAAATATCACAGAGATACCGTTGGGTAAATATGTTGCTGTCGTCGAATTTATGGGATATAAAAAGAAAGAGATCGGTCCCTTGAATATCTACCCTGGAGAGGGTGGTGGAATAAGACAAAACATTGGTCAAGTCAAAATGAGGATATCTTCTTTGAATATGGAAGCTATTGATGTTATCGGTGATGAAAGTACTTTTATTCAAACAATTGATAAAAAAATATTCAATGTTGG
>CAJVZI010000098.1 GCA_913020665.1 uncultured bacterium
ACGGCCTCCTGGGCCACAACCAGGTGCTCTAACCAGCTGAGCTACACCCACCATATATATACTTCAAAAAATTTAATAATTTGAAGCCGCCCAAATTACTGGTTTTAAATAAATTAAACGAAAATAAATTTATTAGGAACACTTTATCCGATTTTCCATTCAAGATGGTAATAATAAAAGGTAAGTATTGTAATTTTTCCTATGCGCCTATTAACTAGATATATACTTAAACAGCTATTTATGCCGTTTATTTTTTCTCTAATAATAATTGTGTTCGTATTGTTTACTCAATTCCTATTAAGGGCAATCGATCGGTTTATTGGTAAGGGCCTAGATATAGGAACTATTTTTGAATATCTATTTCTTAACCTTGGATGGATAAGTGCCCTGGCAGTTCCTATGGCTGTACTCGTAGCAGCACTGATGGCATTTGGCCAATTCTCAGAGGATAATGAAATTACTGCAATGAGAGCTTCTGGAATTAGCTTTACAACAATCGTCCGACCAGCTTTAGTTATGGGTCTCTTAATCTCAATAATTCTTATTTTATTTAATTCATTTATAATGCCTGAAATGAATTTTAAAGCTAGGATGCTTTCAGGTGATATTTATCGAAAACGTCCAGATCTTAATATTGAACCAGGTTATTTCATGGATGATCTTCCAAGTTATAGTATGATAATTAAAGATAAAGAAGGTGATGTTTTAAAAGACGTCCGAATATTTAGTAAAGGTATTAATGAGTCTCAAACAAGTATTCATTCTAAAACAGGACAGCTCTCTACAATTGATGATGCTATAATTTTAGATCTTTATGATGGAGAAATCCATGAGCTTGATCTTAATGATTATGGTAACTATCGTCGAATTGAATTCGACAAACACAAAATCACTATACCAGCTGATGATCTTTTCTTAAATCGAAGAGATACTACTAGTCGTTCAGATAGAGAAATGACAATTGCAATGATACTAGAAAAAAGAAAAAGTATTAATGATAGACTCGATATTGTAAAAGGTCGGATTGGAAGAGCATTGATTAGAACAGGTATGGATAGTTTAGTTCCTCCTTCACTAGAGGCATCGCAATTACTATTAGAAAATTATAAAAATGCATTTAGCGCTGATACATCAAATAGTGGAGATGTAATATATAGAAAAGAAAAAGATATTGATGTTGTCTCTAGACAATTAACAAATGAATATAATTTATTAAGGAGTTATGCCAAGTCTAGTAACAAATATAATGTTGAACTCCATAAGAAATTTTCTCTACCCGTAGCTAGTATTCTATTTATTATGACAGGTGCTTCTTTAGGAGTTTTATTTCGAAAAGGGGGATTTACAATAGCAACTGGATTATCATTTGGGTTTTTTCTCATTTATTACATTCTAATGATAGGTGGTGAGGATCTGGCTGACCGTACTATTCTTACACCTATGGTTGGTGTATGGTCCCCAAATATTATCCTTTTAATAATAGCAACTTATCTTATGATACATACAGTCCGAGAGCAACCACCCTTGCGTTTTGAATTAAATATTTTTAAACGTTTTAAAAAGAAAAAAAATGAACCCGAAGGAAATCATTCAGAGTAAAGAAAAAGGGAATATAATTCCCAGCTCAGATCTAGAATATTTTATTAACCATTATTTAAATAATGAATTTGATGATGATTTAATGATCTCATTTTTAAGAGCTGTTCATACTCATGGTATGACTAATGATGAAACAATTTCATTTACAAAAGTGATGTTAGATTCTGGCGAAAAAATAGAATTCACAGATAGTGATATTTATGTAGCAGATAAACATTCTACAGGAGGAGTTGGCGATAAAGTTTCACTTATTCTTGGTCCAGTAATGGCTGCTGCTGGATTAGCAATACCTATGTTAGCAGGTAGGGGGCTTGGACATACTGGAGGCACAATTGATAAGCTAGAGACTATACCAAATTTCAAAACAAGTTTATCAATTAATGATTTTAAAAATAATGTAGAGAAGATTGGTATTTGCATTATGTCTCAAACAGAAACAATATGTCCAGCAGATAGAAGAATGTATGCATTAAGACATCAAACAAATACCATTGATTCTGTCCCACTTATATGCGGATCAATTTTGAGTAAAAAAATTGCAGAAGGAATTAAAGGCTTGGTCCTTGATATTAAAATTGGTAATGGAGCATTTATGAAAAACCTAAACCAAGGCAAAAGCCTTGGCAGAACACTTCAAAGTGTTGGTGAATCATTTGGGTTAACAATTGATATAGTATATTCGGGAATGGATCAACCACTAGGTAGAACCGCTGGTATGTGGTGTGAGGTTCAAGAGTCCATAGCAGCCTTAAAGGGCAATGGAGCAAAAGATCTTATGAAAGTAGTTTATGAACTAGGAAGCAAACTTATTATTCAAAGTGGAATAACAAATGACCAAGCCACTGCTATTTCTATTCAAGAAAATTTGATCAATTCTGGTAAAGCGTTTCAAAAGTTTGAACAAATGGTTGATTTACAAGGAGGAGATTTAAATAATCTTGATAAATTTATTCAACCTCTTTTTGAAGAAAATATTACGGCTAAAGAAAATGGATATATAGAATCAATGGATACTTTAAAAATTGGCTGGGCTACTGTTGAATTAGGATGTGGTCAGAAATCAAAATTAACTCAACTTGACGCAACTGGGGGCATTGAGTTCATTAGGAAAGTTGGTGATGAAGTAAAAAAAGGAGATCCAGTTTTTCGATGTTTTAATTCAAATAAAAGTAAACTTGATTCAACAATTGAATTACTTAGTGATTCAATTATAATCGGTGATAATAAGAATTACACTAAATTATTTTATCAATCATATAACTAATTTCGACGATGAACCTTACATATTCTCGTAGGTTCGGTATCTTTTATAAAAATTTCTGTTTCAACTTCACATAGATTTGTTGGCAAATCTTTTGTGATCGCGCAGATTCCAACATCTATGACTTTATCTGGTCGATCAAATTTTTGTCGTTTTAATCTAAGGGTATCATGAGCTCCTGCCATAAACTTTGCCCATGCTGGGAGAGCTGCTCTTGATCCATCTTGACTGGTGCCCAAGCTTACTACAGGATCATCTACACCGATCCATACGCCTGCTGCTAATTGTTTTGAGAATCCAACAAACCAGGCATCGGTCCAATTTTGCGTTGTACCTGTCTTTCCACCTGCTGGATGATAAAAATTATGTCGCCATCTTGCACTCCCTCCTGTTCCAGCATCCATAACAGTTTGTAGCATAGAGGTCATAACATAAGCAGATTCTTCTCTTAATACTTCCTCTCTAATTGGTTCATATTCCTTTATTATATTACCATATCTATCCTCAACCTTTGTTATTCCAAAAGGCTGACTTAGAACACCTTTGTTTGCAAATGCAGAGTATGCATTTACAACATCGATCAGATAAACTTCTGATGTCCCAAGCGCTATTGCATCTACTGCACGTATATCCGTTGTAATACCCATTCGTTTTGCCATTGATCTTACTTCACCGGCAGGAACAAGCTCTTTAACCACTCTTACAGCAACCAAATTAATTGATTTTCGAATGCCTTCTCTAAGGGTTGTCAAACCGCTAGTGGTTCCATCATAATTCCGTGGCATCCATTTCTCCCATTCACCAGCTGCATTGAGTTCATGGGTTAAACCATCTTCCCTGGTAATATGCACGACACCTTCGCTTCGCTGCACGATCACCGTGTGATTGTTATGAGTTTGTAGATTGGTTTGCTCGCCTGGTCCTAGTTCTATCTGATGAGAACGGAACCAAGGGTTTAATAAGTCGGCGTCTTTTGTCATTCCAGTGGGCGAATCACCGAAACCTTCAACCCCATCACCACCATTAACAAACGCAATGATGCGCAACAATCCCGGACCTTCGTTTGAAACTTTATGGGTTAACGGTTCCGAATAGTATTCAGGAATCGATCTAACCGGGGCCACGGATGGACCGCCTCCGGTTCGAATAGTAGTGAGCAAGATTGGCTGATCATGTACATGAGCGAAAGAGATATCTCCTGGATTTACCTGCACATCCAATAAATACATGTTGCCTTCATTATGAACAGTGCGATGACGTGGCTCATCCAATAGATGCACGATCTTTTCGTCGGAAAAGTCTGTTTGTTGCGCTATTACCTTCGACCAGTTTGCAAAAATCAGAACTCCGGTCGCAGCAACAATAACCAACAACTCAATTACTTTTATTCTTTGGCGAACTTCAATTTTATTCATGTGATGCTCCTTTAGTTTACTCACCTGATGATTCTGGCAATGCAAACACCAGTAACTCATCATCGTTGTCCCGTCCCCCGCCAGCGACAGCGATATACTGTTTGCCTTCATGT
>CAJVZI010000099.1 GCA_913020665.1 uncultured bacterium
TCGCCAAAATGACATCCTTCTTGAGGTTGCAAAAGATAAATTAGAATCAATGGTTCGTGTGGATAATATTAACTCTCTTAACTCGGACTCTTTGTATAAGTTTACCTTTAATCTTGATGGAGAATATGAAGAAAATTCAGCTTCGGTAGAGGCGACCTTCACTTTGAATGATACCAGTGTATCTAATAAACAGTATACAGTATCATCTAAAACTGTTGAAAAGGAAGGTTCGTATGTTGCCGAAATACCCCTTTCTGACTTTGATGTGTATCAGGACAAACGTTTCAATGTAGAGTTAATGATAGGTTTTAAGCCTGAGATTTCTGCACAAACAATGAATGAGTGGTCTGAAATTTTTGGAAGTGAAGAAATAGCAACAAAGATAGAAAAAAATATCTCTGATAAGGTAAGACGTGAGGGCTCGTTTAACGTATCGAGAAAATTAGATGCATTTATTACTCCTGTACCCCTGGAAGGCCAAAGAACTGATTTCTTTGTTTTGTTTGATAAAAAAAGATATACAGTGCTAAAGGGTTTGAAATGGGAGGTGCCTGTAACAGTAGGTGGGGTTTATTCAAACAAAGACTTTGAAGTTTCGGTTTCGAGAGGGGCAGATATGATCAGTGGTCTTGATCAAGGAACTCCAAGATCTACTTTAATGGGTATATCATCAAATCAAGGTGGTACGATTGAGGTAACCGGGATAAGAAAAAGTGATAGCAAAGTTGTTACCACAAAAGCAAGAATAGTCGTTATTGATCCCCAATGGGCAGAAGACCAAGATATTGTTGAAATATATACAAGTGAAAAGTACAACTTTGATATGCGCGTAAAATCTATTTCACGCGATAGAGTAACCATAAGGTTTAGTAGTTCGTTTGGTGATAACAAAAAGATTGTTGAAAAATCTTCAATGTCCGTTGGTCCTTATAAAAAAACAGGGAAACTAACCTTTGAAACACTTGTAGATGGATCTCCGTTAAAAGATCTTACGCATACTGTTAATGTTAAAGAGCTTCCAGATCCAAGCGTTGATTTTAAACGTAAGCCTGATACAAATGAGCTCACGCTTGAAGTTATAACCTATGGAAAATCTAATGCAGTCGATAAGCTATTCCCTATTGGTGGGATAAGTGGAAAAATAATTGAAATTGGTAGCGAAAAATATGGAAATAGAAAACTCACAAGGTACAGGCTTTCAATTTCTAGACCCGCATATGGTGGGATTCAAAGCGTGAAGCTTAAAATAAAAGATAAATATGGTTTATTAAATGAGTATGAAAATGAATTTGAATATTATGATTAAAGAAATGAAAAATGCTGCTTTATTGTTTGCAATCCTATTTGGATGTGTTAGCAATGCCCAGCAAAATTTGATTAGCTGGGAAGTTGCTGATCCGCAGTTAAATAGAAAGTTTATTGAATTGTATTTAAATAAACTTATTGAGAACGATAAATTTGAACAAAACTCAATTCAAGCTTCTGATGTGATTATAGTTCAGATGCAACAACAGGATGATAAGCTCTCCCTCAAACGTCTTAGGGCAAAAAACTACGATTCGGGTGAATATAGAAGATTTATGATGGATCAGGTTCAGAAGCTTGGTCCAGAGATAATGAATACACTTATGGATCGTAAGTACAAATGGGCTGAAATAAACAGAAGGGATCTTTCAGCGCTTGAAACATATAGTAATATTGATAATATCCTAAACGAAAGAAGTTTCAAGCGTGCTCGTGATGGATTCTGGTGGACAACTTCGCAGGTAGAAGTGTCATCCAACGAAAGCGTCTATATTAGATCAAAGTCCACTAACCAAGCTTTTAGGCTTGAAACAGGTCTTTCAGATTTAGGGTTATATAGATTCTTTTTCGGAAATACTATTTTAGGTTTATCTAATGATATATCGAGTACTTATTTAATAGTTCCTAGAGAAGCTAGCTTAAAAGGTGATATTGAAGTGCCCCTTGATGGAACGTTTGGAATTGGATTTAAATTTGATACCCATTCAATTGGTGGTCAAGTCAACTATATGGATGCAGGAAACAAATTCAAAACTGGCAGGGTTCACGATGAAGCGCATGTTGTTTTACCTTCTGCTAGTGGTTTGATTTATTGGAGTAATACTTTCGCAATCAATAATTTTATTGATCTATCAAAAGTGAAGTTTCTTCAAGGATTAACCAAAAATGTATCCGGCGCTCAAAGAACGGATGAGGCCTTTGGGTCACTTCGCTTAAAGGTTGGATTAACGTTTACTGAGTTTATTCACGCAAAACTTGAACCCGGAACAACCGACACCAAAGAAGGTAGGGGGCTAGAGATTATTGATCGTCTAAACAAGGTTGATGAAGCCCTTGGTTTCTTTGTGCGATCAGAGCTTGTTACAGATAATAAGAAAGCTAAGGCTTATGCTCAGGCCAATCAGTCATTCAATGGCTTTAGTAATTTTAGTCTTGGTGCAGAGTATAGTATTAAAGTTATGAAGTTTGGTATTCAAATAGTAAATATACCAAAAGATAGCGGTCTTGAGTTTCTTGAAAGCAATTCAAATAATAGCAATACATGGCAATGGTATCCTGCTGGCAAATCTGGTGGTCGGGTTGTTGAACCATATATATCATTTTATTTTTAATAAGGGAAAAAAATGAATTTCATAAATTGTAAAGTAATTAATTTAGTTGGTATCGTTTTTCTACTTTTAGGAAACGGCTTTTCTCAAGAGATTAAAAGCCTAGACAAACGTAAGTATATCGCCTGGACAGTTGACCATATGCCGTATCATATTCTTGTTGAAGATGCAATTGTTGACTACAACACTTTAAATACCTTGGATAACCCAAGAGTTAAAAAGAAGAATAAAAAAGCACCCATACTCAAAGAGATGCTTGCAGAGGATTTATTGATAATTGTTCAGCAAAAAAAATCAACAAAAAATGAGATTCATGAAATATGGTATGGTAATGGACTCAATTTCAATATTATTCCTAGAGAAATTGTTGATTGGGTTTTAAGTCAAGATATACAAGAAGCCCTTATTGAAAAAGATCAATATCTTAATAGCCCATCTGATGTTGTGTTTTTTGAAAGTGAAAACCAAAGACTTTTAGCAAGCTATAGTTCACGATTTTCGCTTTGGAAGCAGCACAACTTTGTTCTTAGCACTGAAGAGCTTTATCTAAGATCAAATCTATTGCAATATTCAGCTAATTTTGCATTTGGGAATACTTTAGTAGGGCTTCCAGGGACGCTATTTGGTTCAACAACAATGGGGGTCGGAACCCGTAATTCGGAAATTGGTATCAGGTTTCCTGCAAAAATAAATCTATTATCGTTTGGTGATCTGAAAGATAATAAACTCCTAAGAGAGTATCTTGGGCTTTATTCAAAGGTCACTATAGATAATATGTTTTCAACGGGTGCGTCTTTTCATGCTCAAATGGGATTTAGTTTTTTCCCAAGAAGCAGCACCATTGCTTCTGATACTACCTTCTTTACTAAAAACGATATTACACCTGAAGATGAATTTGTAAATATAATTGATATGTATGCTTTGTTTGCTGCAACGTTTGAGGCTCCAGTAAAAATACCTGCGATATCAAGAGTAACGTTTACGCCGGGCTTACATTATATGAAAGTGGCTCACAGAACAAAAGATAAAGATGATAAATTGTTTAATAGAACATTTTACGGATATGACTATAATAATAAGTCATATCTCAGATATGGAGATGGTGAAAATTCATCAACTAAAGAATTTGGTTTATACGGTCGGATTGATTTAATGACTGATGTTGGTAAAATCCCATCCTTTTTACAGAATGTCGAGTTTCTAAACTTTATAAACATAAATAAAGTGCCATTATTTGAAGTTTCTCTTCAGCATATTACAAAACTAAATACTATCACTTCAGTTGCCGCCAATATAAATGATAATGTCTCATTTTCTATTACAACTTACAGCGGTTCAGATGGTGGCACCGTTAAAGGAGGTTGGTTACCAGATTCTGGTGTATGGATTGGGGTTAGATATAGATCTGACTTTTAGTTTTATATCTAATACTTAGCAGGCTGACTCGAGTTTGGAATCGTTTTTTTAATAAATCTTCTTATATCTGAGTTTGATTTTATTAAGTCAACCTCTCTTAGATACATCATATGTCCACTTCTATACCCTTCAAATGATAATCTATCTTTCATCTTACCGCTTGGGTCTAGTTGCCACATAGTATACATAGCATCAAAATATCTTGTTGCTCCATCGTAGTACCCAGACTGTATCATAGTATTTAAATATGGGTTGGCTGCCATTG
>CAJVZI010000100.1 GCA_913020665.1 uncultured bacterium
AGTCTTGAATTTAAATGAAAGTCTTATTCACATCAAGATTACCTAAACCAAATATAGGTGATTGCACTATTTTTTTTACCAAGATCAATATCTTTTGGTGAACCACTATCAGCTCTCATCGCAGCTGAGTTTTGATCAAATAAATCGTAATCCTCTCCATAAATAACTGCCTGGAATCGGCCTTCTTGACTGATACACCACTCTCGAACGGCTTTCTTTAATGCTCCAGACCCATGCCCATGAATTATTTTTAACGCTCTAGTGTTTCCATAAAAAATATAATCACTCACAGTTGTTTCTAGCTCTGCTATAGCCTCATCAATTGTGAATCCACTATGTCCAATATCTATAATTTTAAATGGTTTTGACATAATAAAATTTAATCTTTCTTAATTTATACCTATACATTAATTAGGATAATCATGGAATATATAACACTAGGTAGAACGAACGAAAAAGTCTCAAGAATTAGTCTAGGTACATGGTCATATGGTGGGCCTAATACTTTAAGCGGAAATAACCCTGTTGGCTGGTCAGGTCAGGATGATAATGATAGCACAAAAGCATTAATGAAAGCTTATGAATTGGGAATCAACCATTGGGATACAGCAGATGTTTATGGTGATGGACATTCTGAAAAGATTATTGGAGGTATATGGGGAGAGTTACCCAGAAACGATATTTTCTTAGCAACAAAAGTTGGCTGGGATATGGGTCCATATGATTATTGGTATCATCCAAAGCATATGCGAACAAATATGGAAAGATCTTTAAAAAATCTAAAAACTGATACCGTTGATCTAATGTATTTACACCACTGCAATTTTGGGAAAAATAATGAATATTTTGATAGTGCCCTTGAATTGGTTAATCGATTTAAGGAAGAAGGAAAAACACGATTTATTGGTCTTTCTGACTGGTCTTTGAAAAAAATAATGGATTATATAGAGGCTTGTGACCCTGATGTTGTTCAACCCTATAGAAATGTTATGGATGATACCTATGGTGAGACGGGCCTTAAAGATTTTATTGATTCAAATAATTTGGGTGTTTGTTTCTTTTCTCCAATCAAACATGGATTGTTAACTGGGAAATATAGCGAGCCAACAGTTTTTGAGGCTGGAGACTTTAGAACAGGAGTAAAAGATTTTGTCAATCAGGATATTATTGATCGAATGAAACTGAATAAATCCAAATTAGAGTCAAAATTTTCTAACCATTTAGAACCCGTAATGCACGGCTTAGTTGATGCACTATTAACAGATTCACCTACGGGTTGTGTTTTACTTGGCCAGCGAAATACGACACAAGTTGAATCTGCATCATCGTTAGGCGTTGCTTTATCTGAAGAAGAAGCAATTTGGGTTAAAAAGTTATATCAAAACTGATTTAATGATATAATATGCTTATATAGTTTATCTGAGGAGAGCGAAAGGGTAATTCGTTTAATTCATCACCTTAGTATGTTCTTCAACAATCAGTTTTACATAAGTATAGTTTAAATAACTTTCTTTTTTTTCACCTTCAAGCTTGTTGACTGTCTTCTGTACATCTTCATACGCATGCTCTAGAAAAGATTTATCCCCTAACAATTGATAAAGGTAAAACTTAGAATCCATTCTCATATCTTCCAGTTTTTTGTCTTTTAGAAGATTGCGGATGACCTGCAAATCAAAGTCTTTTCCCAATTCTATATAAATTAAATATTGAAGGGTAATTAGATCTAACATACCCTCATCCCCTTCAATTTGATATTCTTTTCTTAAATCAAATATACGATCCAGGAATTCATTTGCTTTTTCAAATTCTCCTTTTAAAAAATGTATGGTTGACATCCCATACCAATCCCAACTTTTTCCTTGCTGTTGCTCTTTGCTTCGAAGTTTTATTGTTTTTTCAAACGTTTCATATGCTTCATTATAGTTACCCATATTAAGGAGTGACCAGCCTAAGAAACTCATACTACCCACTGCCCAATCCTTTTGACCAAGTCTTTGTCTGAGAGCTATATGCTGTTTAAAATAGGGAATCGCTGATTCGATATCTCCTAAGGATTGATAATTCCATCCTATATTATTTAGATTTAAAGCTTCCCCATTTGCGTTACCAAGCTCTCGAGATAAGCTCAAGGCTTTCTGAAGAAAATCGATTGCTGTTGTATAGTTTTCCCGGTCTGCATGTGTGTATCCAATATTATTAAAACTTGTCATGATACGCATTTTATCATCTATTTTTTGACCAATATCTAAAGAGCGAGTATGATAATCTAACGCTGCATCATGCTTCTTGACCGCTGAGCTAAGATTTCCCATAGCATTCAATCCTTTTGCGATACCTAGCTGATCATCTAACTTTTCAAACATTTTTATAGATTGTTCAAATAACTCTGTTGCTTTATCATATTCTTTGTCATCAAAGTGATAATACCCGACCATGACTAAACCTTCCGCAGTTTCTTTTGTATCTCCGATGTTTTTTGCTTGTTCTAAGGCTTGCTTATGAATTTCTCTAGCCTTCTTAATGTTTTCTTTACCACCCTGCCTCCAATAAATATCTCCTATTAATCGCTTAGCAGCTATGAGATTTTCATCAATTTCTGTAGCCTTTTTAAGCAAATCTTTGGCAATTTCGAAATCCTCAAAAGATTGAACCTTGGCCTCTTTGTATTTACCTTTTAAGTAAAACTCATACGCTTCAGGATTAATTGTAATCTTATTCGTTTGAGTTTGGTTGACTGCAATTTTCAATGTCTCGAGAATATTTGAAGATAGATTATCTTTAATGGTTGCAAGCTTTTCCCATTGTGTTTGCCATCGTTTAGTGAATATCACTTTTGCGGTTTGAGTGTCGAATATTTCAAGAGACAATTGAAACATTGAACCTAGCTTCCAAAGAGTACCTTGAGCTACATAGCGGACAAGCAACGTTTTAGACATTTCATCATAGCTCATATTTGAATAGTCAATTTTTTCTACATCTTTGAGGCCAGCAACACGGATAAGTCCCGCACCAGTGACATCGGCTATTAGATCGGCAACAATTCCGTATGCATAAAAAGCATCTTCTTCTGCACCTTTATTTTCAAAAGGAAGGATAGCAATAGATGGGGCAACCTCTTTTTCTTTTAAGTCAAGGAGCTTTGTTGCAGACTCTTTTATTTCCTTTGTCATAAGGTCCATAATATCACCCATGTGATCATGGCTTATGGATTTGATGATCTCTGCAGATTGTACATTTAAAAGACGCGCATTTATACTAAAGAGCGTTCCGACTTTTGATATAGAACCAGTTACTATATACTCTGCGCCAAGCGCTTCACCCATTTTTACAGCATTTTCTGATGAAACAACACCTGTATTTTGAAACCCTTGTTCTTTTAAAACTTGTCCCATGCGGTTTCTTTCAACAAGAGTATAAACACCTTTTGATAAGGTCATGAATTCTGAACCAAAGCGTCCCGATAGTGCTTTCGCTTCATTTTCAGATATGCCAATGCCTTCAAAATCAAGTACAGCCACTGTTTTTTGTGCACTTAATAAAGTACCAATTAATAGGATTAGAAATTTTAAGTATTGTTTCATACGAAACTTATTTTTGTGCAACTTCCTCTACAGCTGACCAAACACGCCAAATATTCTTGTAACATATTTTTTCAATATCTTCTTCTGAATAACCGCGTTTTAAAAGATGATATATGAGATTAGGATAAGACGCAACATCTTTCAAACCATATGGTAAAGTGTCTCCAACTCCATCGTAATCTGAGCCGATAGCAACATGATCAATTCCTGCTAACTCAACTACACGATCAAAGTGATCAATAACTTCTGTGACATCTGCATACATTGGGTTCTCTTCATTAACTTTTTTGGCATACACCTTTAAAGCTTCATCCTCAGCAGATAAACCATTTTCTTCTGCGTATACTCTTATCTTTTCTGCATTTGCAGCTCTTTTATCTTGCGAAGCTTGTGTGACAAATGACGAACCATAATTTATTTGAATAACGCCACCATTGTCTTTAAGCCTACGAATTTCATCATCTCCCATATTTCTTTCCCAACCAGGAGTAAAATATCGGCAAGATGAATGAGAAGCAATCACAGGTACATCTGTCATATCAAGGACTTGATTAAT
>CAJVZI010000101.1 GCA_913020665.1 uncultured bacterium
TCAATGATAAAGAACTTAACCTTTCGATCTTTATATTTCTGATATACTTTTTCTAGGGGAAGAAGTTGATCAACGCATGGAGGGCACCATGTAGCAAAAAACACAAAAAGGACAACATGCCTGTCAGGCTGAATAGAAGGTTTCCTAAGTTGCCGATTTTTTGTAACAGTCCAGTTTTTTAGGAATTCGTATTTACTAAACTCAGTCCTTAATGACCAATCAGGAGCGACATCTCCTACTTTTAATTTTTTTACACTAAAATCTGAATCTTGACTAATAATCGGAGATACAAAAAAGATAAAAATAAGACAGGGTAAGTATTTATTCATATTTTAACCTCATTTTCCAATTGATCTATGAATGATATATCAAAAGGTAACACTGATATTGAAAATACCAATCAATCTTTTTCGTAAACTATTTTTCCATTGAAAATTGTTTGATTTACTTTAACACTATGAATCTCATGCTTTGGTATCTTAAAAAGATTCCTATCTAAAACAACAATATCAGCTAATTTTCCAACTTCTATTGAACCAATCTTATCATCCAAAAATAAACCATAAGCTGCCTCCAAAGTATAGCCATTTAAAATAGTTTCTAGTGTTACTGCCTCTTCAGGAATTAGTGACTCTCCATCCTTTTGACCTGGCTCTTTTCTTGTGATAGCCACCTCAATTCCATATAGTGGATTTAATGAAGATACGGTCCAGTCACTCCCTCCTGTTATTCGGCCACCTGCTTTTTTAACACTATTAATGGGATAGATCCAATCTGAGCGAGGTTTACCCAATCGAGGTATGGTCAGATCTTTTATGTACTTATCTGGATATGCCCAAAGAGGCTGAAAACTCGCTAAAACGCCAAGATCTTTAAAGCGAATGATATCATCAGGGTGAACAAGTTGAGTATGACAAATCATATGACGCTGATCCGTAGTTTTATTATTTATTCGTGCATATTCAAATGCATCTAAGGTTGTCCTAATACCAAGATCTCCAATGGCATGTGCATGTATTTGAAACCCTGCCTTTTCGTATTCATAGAAAGCAACATTTAAGGTGTCTGAACTCCAGTTCATGATTCCATGGTTATTTGTTCCCAAATAAGGCTCTATCATCGCCGCTGTTCCACCTTCAATAACTCCATCGATGAAAAATTTTATAATATTCATTGAGCCAAAATCATTATCATATCTTCGCTTTTTTATGATTGGAAGATGTTTCCTCCAAAAGATTGGGTGGGCATATTGTGATGCCGCAACCCGAATTGAAGTATTATTGTCATTGGAAATCCCTTCATATGCGCTCAGACCATCATAATTTTTTTCTGAGGAATAATTGGGTGGATACGTGTCGGTTCCTGCATCGAGAACGGTTGTGATTCCAAATCTAGATGCCTCTTTTATTGATACATCTAACCCTTTCTGGATCTCATTTTTTGTTATTTTTGGTAGTAGGGATGCCACTAGATCCATAGCGCTTTCCCTTAGAACACCAGATGGTTCTTTTGTATTTGGATATCTCTCAATGACACCACCAGGCGGATCTTTTGTTTGAGAGTTTATCCCTGCTAGCTCGAGGGCTTTAGAATTCACCCATGCTGAGTGTACATCTGCTGAATAGAGAAATATTGGTTTATCCGAACTGATTTCATCTAACCACTCTTTAAGTGGATTTCCATCTGGAAAAATAGGCAGTAGCCAGCCACCGCCTCGTATCCATTCAGCATCTGGATTTTTATTTAAATAATCTTTGATAGCTTCAAATATTTCTTCAGGAGAACCAAGGTCATTAAGATAGCACTGACTCATTTCTATCCCACCAGATAGAAGATGAACATGTGTATCAATAAAACCCGGTAGTAACATGCCATCCGGATTATTAATTAATCGAGTTGAAGATCCTTTCCATAGCATTGCCTCATTTTTTGTTCCGACAAAAACAATTTTTTCATTTTTAATTGCTACAGCTTCAGCCCAGGATTTACTTTCATCCATAGTGCAGACAGGGGTTATCAAAATAAGATCAGCTGAGTGTTGAGTGCTGCAACTATCAAAAATCAGCCAGATAAATAATAAAGAAATGAAGCTTCTGAATTTTTTTCCCAAGATATCTTAAAAACTAAAATAATTCATTATTGAAGTCATATGCCGCTTTCATTGCAGCGTACATATCTTTCTCATTTAATTTTTCATGTATTTTATTTAGTATATCTTGATAATCGGGATATTTATTCCAGAAATTTCTTTTTGAGAAGATTTCGGTATCATTTAGTAAAATATTAAAATTAAAACTATCATCGATCACAGTTTCGATTTGCACACTATCTTTCTTATCGATATTGGATAAATCTTCTTTAATAAAGTCAGTAAGCGAAATAGCGTGCTTTTTTGTGGAATACTTTCCACTTATTCTTATTGTTATATGGACCATTATTTATAATACATACTCCAATATAATCTACAAAATTTTTGTGGAAGCTCTATAGACGAAAAAACCGCCATTCCAGGCGGTTGATCGTTTTTCCAAAAAAAGGCACATCCTCCCTTTTGTAGGGACTAACCACCGTGGCTTTTAAGCTCGGTTGGCAGGCCTATATGAATAAGACCTATCTTGATGAACGTAAGTCGCAGTAAAAATCTAAATCTTTGATATTAAAGATCGGAGATTTGTTACTACTACTTCTTTTTAAGACTAAGATTTACAGGTAGAGCTACAATGAACCCTGCGAAAGCACCAACGACCGTAGATGTACTGGCCGAAGATGAAACAAAACACGCAGAGGGATCACAACCAGCAAAAGATGCATATGCAAATCCTGCTAAGCTACCTATAGCTGTTAATATCATTGTAATTTTCATGATAAAATATAATCATAATTAATGATAAAATTAAAATATATAAGAATTCAATGATTCCAATTTTATGTTAAAATTATTTAGAGATGTTTTCAATCCCTATCAGGTTGGAATAACAAATACCAATCTAAGATACAGAATTTTGGTTTTTACAGTGAGACTTTTTGTGATCGCATTCATTTACTTGATGATCAAAAAATACTTAAATATCTGATATGTGACGGTTGTTTTTTTCTTTTAGTAATTATCTTAAAAATATGATTGCAATCAAAAAAATAGCAGGCCAAAGATTTATAACCTTATCACTTGTTAATGATTTTTCATTATTCTTTTGTTTTTGAAAATATGATTGTGGGCTAGTTCCATTTTTGTATTCTAAACATTCTTTTTCTTTTTGAGTAAAATATTGAAATTCCTCTTCAGTCATTTGATCAACATATTTTTCCGAAATTTCAAGAAAACGTTCGTCTTCGCATGGGTTTATAACCTGCGCAAAATTAAATCCAAATAAAAAAATAATTATTGTAAAATTTTTCATTGATTCGGGTTTAATTTGAGACTTATATGGGAGACTTACTAAACATTATAATCGTTCTTCTAACACCTGTTTTTATTTTGGTTATATTTATGTGGAAAAACAGAAAGTAGTTCAAAGCGTTTCAATAGACAGAAAAGGTATCAGAGAAAATATCTTCCACTCAGTATCAACCTTTTTTAACTGATAGATACCATTCCCATCATAAAATTTCTCATCATCCTTATCATATCTAGAGAAACTTGCATTTACTATTGCAATATTTTTGTCGATAAGCATTATATCAATATTATTCCATTTGCTATAAGAATAAAATTCTGGTAAATCTCCCCTAATTTTTTTGTATACGAATCCTAGTCCAAACTTTGTGTCGATTGAAAACACTTTTTCTGATGTGATTAGCGATACTGGAAAGGTGAAATTTTCAATTATTTGATTATAATCAGCTAGGATGAAGGCCTCATTATAATTATCCATTGCAAGCAATATTTTACTCTTGTCTTCTGACTTAAGCTGCTGGAAACTGAAAAGTAAAATTAATACAAAATATTTGTTATTCATAATTATGCTCCTAAATCTCATCAA
>CAJVZI010000102.1 GCA_913020665.1 uncultured bacterium
TTATGCTCAGATGATTCTAGTGATAAAGCTAGTATAAATATTAATAGACTAAGATGTTTTTTGTGCATAACCATATTCTACCTCTTCAGGCATTCCTTGGCATATTAAACACATTGATTTGCCTTGAAAAATGCAATTTGGGCTTATAATCCCTTCATCTTGTTTAGATTAATACTTATAACCATTTTTATACCTCTGACCTTTTCTTGTGCAAGTGGAGGCTCAAGTCAAGAAATAACTCCAGTTATAAATCAAAGCCCTATAGATGAAACGGATTTAAGGATACCCTTTGAAGCTTTCACAAAAACTATGACATCACCGTGGGGAGAAGCTTCAATTGAGTATTCTGTAACTGGCCATTATCCTGCCTCAGGCTGGCCATCAACTGATAAGTACAAGATAGAGGATTACGGGTTTCTACGTGTAACCACTAAGGGTAAGCATCCCGGAGATTCTTACAATCCTGATGAAGTATCAGAAGCAGGTCCTTATACTAATAATGCGCAGTGGTTCGAGGCTAATCTTAATGGAGATGAGCATACTGATCTAATTTATGTAGGGAATAATTGTTGCAACAGGGATTATGTTTTGGAGGACCTTATGCTGACTTTCGTTAATAACGGAGAAGGTCACTTTGAATTGTCTCCTAACATCTTTTCAGATGGTCAATTTCCTTGTGTTAATGGAGGAAAGAGCTGGCTTTCTAATAATGAGAGCACTCTTCACCCTTGTGGAAACCAGGCTGATTATACTAATGGAAAAATAGTAGCTGATTTCAATGGAGATGGCATAAGTGACTACTATGATACGAGTATTTTATATCTCAGTAATGCTGAAGGGAAATTAGATAATAAAAGTTTTTCGAATTTACCAGAGTTATTCTTTGAACCAAATCATGGGCAGATATTTGTACATGATGCAACTTATGGAGATTTAGATGGAGATGGTGATTTAGATATTTTTGTACCTATTTCAGACAACACCAAAACAGGTTATAGGTTTGGAGGTGACGAAGATCCATGCTCAGGTTGCTCAGAAAATATACCTTTCACAATGCTCATCAATGATGGTCAAGGAAATTTTGAAGCTAACCACTTGATTCCTCAATTTGATTATTGGGTTGAGGTAGATTACGACAATTGGGGCAGTAATATTGATAACTTATGGCCTACTACAGCAACAATAGGAGATTTTGATAATGATGGCTTTGGAGATATAGCTCTTGGTTGGTTCAATCCAAGAATTGCACACCTTTACGGATTCTCAAAAAATAGTTCCGGGGTTGTTTACTTTAATGACGGGAATAATGATTGGACTAAAAGGCAATTCGTTGAACTTCCTGAGAGTTTTTTTGGAGACAATGGAAATGCCAATGATATGGAGATACTAGATTTTAATAATGATGGATATGTCGATATTTTACTTGCCTCCACCATTCATGAGCCTTACTACCATTCCAGAGTAATTCAGTTTTTTCAAAACGAGAAAGGGGAATCTTTTGTCGATGTTACAAGAAGTATAAGCCCTGACCATGAAAAATATGCAAACGGCAATCCTTATTCTGGGTGGTGGGTTGGTCAGGGTAAGCTGCATATCATCGACTATGATCATGACGGGGATTTAGATATTGTTGATACAAACACAAGAACTAGTGTTTTTCTCAATAATCAATCTTCTTTTAATCTATATGACGATTTTGTAGATACAGATGAAGATGTCTTGCTATGGCCAGTAGAAATAGATGGCAAGTATCATTATGATTTTATAGGCTCCCACCATCAAGGCTGTTCTGGAGATACCTGTACAACAAGTTTCTATCAACTCTTAGATCCACCATCGTACGCATTAGCTGATGATTTTTTTCAAAAAACGAATGGTTTTATCGATTCTATTGTTCAAGCAAGTTATCTTGGAGATTATTTAAAAGACGTACCTGAAAAAAGTAAGATACATCACCATGCAGACTCTTTAACCTCGTCCTTGGGTTATGTATCCCATCAAAACAAATTATCTTTTTATGGCGGTAGCCTGAAAGGACTTCATAGAGGTAATTATTTAGGAGCAAGCTTCAATCATGAGTCTATGAGATATGGTCATATCTTCTCACAGCTATCAACTCAGTCTCATAGCCAAACAAAATGGTTTGGTGTAGGAAATGCAAACCTTTCTCTTCTAATGAACGAAACATTCCTTGAAGTTTATATAATTGATACATCGAGTTTTGAGCTAAGTATGGGTTACTTATCTAACGTCATTAAGATAGAGGACTTTTCTGAGGTAGGTAGTTCTGTAAATTTACATTATAAGAACAATAGCCTTAAATATAAGGCTAGATTTATGAAGTTTAAGTACGGAATTGATTTTAATGGGTTCAGTTTAAACTTAGCAGGTGGAAAAAGAGAGAACGTGGGGACATCGAAATTTTCTCTAAATTCAATAGACGATCTAGTCTTTAGCTTAGATGGAAACATTTCAAATGAATATTTATCATTGGATATAGTAAAAGACATTTTTTATCTTCAATTAATAAAGAATAAAAACTCTGATATGAGAGTTGCTGGTGGTATTCAAATTAACTTCTAAATTATGCTTTATATTGTCTCTTTTTTTACTTTAGCTTTTAGTTTATTGATTAATAATGCTGCCGCATCACTTTTCTTAGGTATATTTTTAGCAATTTTTTTTAAAATCCCTGAAAAATTTTACACAAAAAAATACGGCTCTAAAATTTTGCAAACAGGTATAGTTTTTTTAGGGGGAAGTTTAAGTATTGATTCTTTTTTAGAGATTAATTCTGCCTATTTTATTTATATTTCATTATTTGTTATTACCGCCTTTGCTTTAGTTCTTATAGCTGGAAGGTTATTAGGTGTTTCTGAGAAACTTACTTACTTACTTGGTTCAGGAACTGCTATTTGTGGAGGTACAGCGATAGCTGCAGTTGGACCAGCAATTAAGGCTAAGCCAGAAGAATTTACCACAGCCATAGCAATTATTTTTTTATTAAATGCCATAGCGGTTCTATTATTTCCAATTTTAGGAGACTTCTTTAATCTTTCTGAGCGAGAATTTGGCGCTTGGGTTGCTTTAGCAATTCATGATACGGCTTCAGTAGTAGGTGCAGCATCAATGATGGGCGAAGAGGCTATAGAGGTAGCTGCTACTTTGAAAGTCACTAGAACTTTATGGATAATACCTTTAGTCATAGGATCGGCTTGGTTTTTCAGAAATAAGTCTTCAGGATTTGGATTACCATTATTTGTAGTTTTCTTTTTGTTTGCAACCATCCTTAATTCCTTAACTAATCCTTCAATTGAAGTTTCAGGAATTCTTAAATTAATTAATGAGATATGTTTATTGACGGGTTTATTTTGTATAGGAACTCAAATTAATATCAAAGCCATTAATACATAAATAGACATTGATGAAAGAGATGCGCCCAATGAAATTGCTTGTGATATTTCAAAGAATAATTGCAGGAAAATCGGTAAAAACAATTTGACTAGAGTATCACAGAGACCTATCAGAAGAGCGCCAACCAACGCTCCTTTAATAGAACCTATACCGCCTATAACAATAACCACAAAAGCAAGTATCAAAACAGGCTCGCCCATCCCAACTTCGACAGATTGAATAGCGCCTATTAAAGCCCCTCCAAGACCAGCCAGACCCGCTCCTAGAGCAAAAACTAGAGTATATAATTTAGATATATTAATACCAAGAGCTGAAATCATTTCCCTATCATATTGGCCTGCTCTTATTCTCATACCCAGTAATGTTTTAGAAACAATAAAATAAAGAACAATTGAGACGATAATGCCTACTAGAATAAGAAAGAGCCGATATTTGGAATATATTATTTCTCCTGGAAGGATGATCGTGCCTTGCAATGTATTTGGAATATCTAAAAAAA
>CAJVZI010000103.1 GCA_913020665.1 uncultured bacterium
TTCAATTTTAAACAATGGATAAGCAGAGACCTGTTAATAAAGTAGTGCATAATGATGCCTATTCTGCATCTCTAATGGAGATGTATACTCAATGGATGGACGGTGATTGCTTCCAAGGTAGCAATATTCCTGAGGCATTTGAGGGTATGGATCCTCAATCTCATGGTGCTGAAGTAGAGGACGTTACCAAGAAAAAGAAAAAGATTGACAAGAAAGAAAAGTCAGTTGCTGAAGAGGTTGTTCTTGAGCGTGAAGAGATTGAAGTTGATGGTGAAGTAATCATCATTGAGAAGAAGAAAGGTCTTGATGGCAAAGCTTGCTGGAAAGGTTACAAGCAAATGGGCACCAAGATGAAGGGTGGTAAGCGTGTTGACAACTGTGTTAAGGCAGGTTTTGAACCAGAAGGTGAGGAGATCAAAGAAAAGAAACTTGACCCAGTAGGTAAGGAAGATAAGGACGTTGATAATGATGGAGATCACGATAAGTCCGACAAGTATCTTCTAGCACGTCGTAAGAAGGTCAGTAAAATCATTGGAATGAGCAAGAAAAAATGAAAAACTTCAGACAACTACGTGAAGAGTGTAAGTCTGAGGACAAAGAAAGGAAGTCAAAGAAGAAAACTGTGGAAGTAATGCCACAGATTAAGGATAATAACGGACAGAAGATGGGTGTTAAATAAATAGTTACTGCACCTTGTAATTAAGATCATGCTTTCATTTTTACTACCATTCGCATCAAAAATAGTCCCTCTATGTGCATCAATTTTAATAACTTTACGAATTTGTGTCTTAGACCGCTCATTAAAATAATCATGGTAATATATAGATTTATACCGCTTGTAATTTCTTGGATACTGATTTCAGCTCAAAATTATTTAGATGGGAATAAATTTCTAATGATAGCAAGCTTAGTTATTCCAATGTTGTTAATTATTATGAGACCTCCTATACTAATATTTGTTCAATGGATGACATTTTTAGGTATTATTATATGGATAAAAGCTGGTGCTAACTATATTAGCATGATGGAGCCCAATGATAATTATTTTATTATCGTATTATTATTATCTTTTCTTTCTTTGTGGACAGTAGGAAGTGGTCTACTATTATACAATGATGACCTTCGTCGACTCTATCGTTTGTAAATCCATATAAAATCAAAGCTAACATTAATACAATAATGTAATTTTCAGCCTATGAAAATCAATAATATAGAAAAAGATAGTATTGCAGAATCAATTGGCCTTAAAAAAGGAGACCAAGTGTATTCAATAGATGGCTCAAGAGTAAAAGATATTATTGATTATCGATTCAAAGTAGCAGATGAGAATATTGTTATTAAAGTAAAACAAAGTGGCGAGCTTGTAGAATACGAAATTGAAAAAGATATTGATGATAATCTTGGAATAGGATTTGATGACTTTAATATTCGTGCATGTGCTAATGATTGTGTCTTTTGTTTTGCTGATCAGAATCCTCCTGGAATGAGAGAAGGGTTATATTTTCGCGATGGAGATTTTAGAATGTCATTTCTTTATGGACATTTTATCACAATGACAAATATGGGTTGGAAACAATTAAAACGAGTCGTGGAACAGCAATTATCTCCTTTGTATGTATCTGTTCATGTAACAGATCCTGATAAAAGGTTGGAAATGTTTTTGTATGGCAAAGATGATTTTTTAATGAAAAAATTTGAATATTTAACTGAGAATGGAATTGAGTTGCATGCTCAGGTAGTTCTTTGCCCAGGATGGAATGATGGAAAATTTTTAGAAAAAACAGTATCCGATATTTATTCTTTTTATCCAAGTGCATTATCAATGTCTATAGTACCAGTAGGCCTTACAAAACATAGGGAAGGATTACCTAAGCTACCTCAAGTAACCAAAGAATATGCTAAAAACTTTATTCCTATTGGTAAAGAAATATCAAGAAAATACCGGCAAAAAAATGGAAAGAACTTTCTTTTACTTAGTGATGAATGGTTTTTAAAAGTTGGTAATGAAGTGCCAAAGCTTGATTATTATTCAGGACATGATCTAATTGAAAATGGAGTTGGTCAAGTAGCTCATTTCATGGCTGATTGGAAAGATGGTATAAATGATTATAAATCCATGAATAGAATATCAAAAAAAATTACTATTTGTACTGGAACGCTTGTTGTAAACTATTTTAAACAAAATTTCATACCTCTTTTTCAGCCTTTTTCAAATTTAGATATCCAGTTAATACCTATAAAAAATACTTTTTTTGGAGAGGATGATGTAACGGTAAGCGGACTTTTGACTGGTCAAGATATTATATCACAATTACAGGGAAAAGAATTAGGAGATATGGTTTTACTATCTGATCGAATTTTAAATGAAGATAATACAGTAACATTAGATGATATGAATTTGAAACAAATATCTAATGCATTAAAAGTCCCAGTTCGAGTTGTTAATGACACACCGGGCGATTTCTTTTCAACTTTAGATATATGAGTAGGCCTTCAATAGCAATTATTGGTCGCCCCAATGTAGGGAAATCAACATTATTCAATCGCTTAGTAGAAAAACGGAAAGCAATTGTTGATTCTAAAGAAGGTATAACGAGAGATCGAATTAGAGGGACTCTTGAATGGGAAAATCGTTTATATGATATTGTTGATACAGGTGGATATATACCCGATGATGTAGACGTATTTAATGCAGCAGTTCGTGAACAATCAGAGTTGGCGATAAAAGAAGCAGATTTTATCTTATTTCTTGTTGATGGAAAACAAGACCCAACTTCAAGTGATAAAGATTTAGCAAATTTGATTCGTAAATCAGGAAAACCTCATTTATTGGCTGTTAATAAGTGTGATTCAATTGATTTAGATGATCAACAATTCCGTTTCCATGAATTAGCCCTTGATCCTTTAGTAACATTATCTGCTTTAACAGGAAGGTTGACTGGAGATATGTTAGAAAAAATTTCTTCGTCTTTAGGCCATATTTCTGATAATGATCAAGATGATATGTATATGCGATTAGCTATCGTTGGTATGCCAAATGTCGGAAAATCTTCCCTTACCAATGCATTGCTTCAAAAAAAACAGACAATTGTGACACCTATTGCTGGAACTACCCGCGATTCAATCGATACTGCCTTTAAATGGTACGGAAAAACTGTAACCTTGGTTGATACTGCTGGACTACGTAAAAAGGCGAAAGTAAGCGATAATATTGAGTTTTATAGCAATCTTAGAACTCACAGTGCAATTGAACAGGCGGATGTCTCTTTAGTCTTGATTGATGCAGAGAAAGGATTTAGCAAACAAGATAAAGCGATTGTTGATCTAGTTATCAAAAAGGGTAAGGGTTTGATTTTAGTTGTAAATAAATGGGACTTAATAGAGGCGGAAACAAATACAATGTCAGAAATGAAAAAAGAAATTCAACTACAATACAAGGCTTTGGATCATTACCCAATATTATTTATTTCTGCACTTACAAGAAGACGGGTATCAAATATTTTGAAAATAGCAGACGAAGTATATAATTCCAGAATGAAAAAAATTAGCACGAAATTATTAAATGAATTTCTTCATGATACAATAAAAAAGATGTCTATTCCTGCTATCAAAGGTAAAATGATAAGAATTAAATTTATTAATCAAGTACGCTCTGCACCTCCAATGATTATTCTCCATACGAACTATCCTAAATTAGTTCCAGTTCATTATCGTCGATATATTGAAAACCAGCTAAGAGAAACGTTTGATTTTAGTGGAGTTCCTATCAAATTAGCATTTCGAAAATCATAAATAATGGATCCAATATATTCAAAACTAAAGTTTATCAAAGGGGTTTGGGAGCGGGCGGTAGCCAAACCAAGGAGGCAAGTGGAGGGTGAACTTTGGGTAATAATCCCGCTC
>CAJVZI010000104.1 GCA_913020665.1 uncultured bacterium
AAATTACTTATTTTAAGCATTAACCAACACTCCCTTCTAAACTAATACCTACCAGTTTCTGGGCTATTGAACCAATTAGAGTAGTTATCTATTAAGTCTTTTACATCTTCTTCTTTGCTACCTAAAATAGATGCAGCTAGAGTTAGGCTGACTGGTCCTTTGAATAGCGCCCATAACGCTAATTGGTTCAATGATTCTTGTCGTTTATTTACCGGTGTTTTTTCTGAAAACTCTGAATCATATATTTCTATAAAACCTTTTGGCAATGCTGCGGCATTTTCAGCATTTAATATTCCTTTCTTTATGTTATCGTAGACATAACGTAAATATGTGGGTTCTATATTCACCAAAATAATATACAATTAAATGAAACATTTATCATAATCTTGTTCAATAGTTTATACCTATACTCAAAATATTATATATCTTAGTCACATTGCGATAAACTTAATAGTGTATATGATTGCAGAATTTATTTATAGGTGTTTTCTTGGTGCGCAGATTAGGCCGGGAGATGATGGTTGGGGAAAGTGGATTAATGGTGAATAAGCTCTATATTTTATTACGCCTACGCAAATATAGTATATTGTTTTGACTTCCTGCTTTGAATAAAAATCTCTGTTTTACCTTGTAGGTGAGTGGCGTAAAAGAATAATGATTACAGTGTGGGGTGTTTAGTTATTTAAGAATAACCATCTTCTTAGTGTCCACAAAATCACCTGCTTCGATCCTGTAAAAGTAAACCCCTGCTGAAACTGGCTCTCCCTGTTCGTTTGTAGCATTCCACTGTACCGATTTGTTGCCGGGATTGTAATTAGAATTGATTAAACCTTTAATTTTATTACCAGCAATATCAAACACTGTAATATTAACAAAGCTCTTTTTAGCTATAGTAAAGTTGATCTTAGTAATAGGATTAAAAGGGTTAGGATAATTTTGATCCAAAGAATATTGAATTGGGATATCATTAGCATGATCATTTATTCCAAGAACAACATTGTTAACAAAAATATAATTTTGAAAATTTTGGTTCGCCAGATCATTTGGCCCAAGATTTGTGATCACTCCAAGGTCATTTTCTAAAATGATTCTAATATTCCATTGACCTTCAGTTGAACCAACAGGAATTTCTATAACACCTGCAATAGAAGAAGACATCGTGCCTTCACTAAACTCGCCAGAGCTTTCCAATAATTCTCCCCCATGTACAGGTCCACCATTGATTATTAGTCGCAGAATGTAGTTAGATAAAAAATTATCGCTGTCTTCAGCCTCGATCAGGTAACCTACACTAACAGGTCCTTGACTAGTATTGACCGTATCTGCATAGATGGAAAAATTGGTCAATGAAGGGCCAGCATCGCCTGAGGCACAGTCTTCTGGGCAATTATCTTCAGTTTCAGGACCACCGCAAATGCCATCGCCACAACATGGATTCCCAGGCGGAACGTCTTCACAATCAGGGACACCACCTCCACCTCCAGCAAATTCTCCTTTAAGGCATCTAGAAAAGAATGGGAAATCATCTGTGACCATATAGTAATAAATCCCTTCAGGAAATTCAGGGGTGACGCCTATTCTTCCATTACACTCATCTAGATCGCCATATCCTTCTATATATTCAAAATCCTGAGTGAAAGCTCCCATTTCAATGGGAATATTTGGATATGTTGTACCGCCAGGTCCTCCTAGTAAAGCGGTCAAGGTGTCAGGACGACCTTCATCTGGTTCGGTTTTTAACCTCCAACTTGGCTGAAGAGATACAATATCACTGCTGGAATCATTTGGGTCAGAATAACCATATCTAGCATATACAGGAAAACCATCTGAAGCCCAACCAACAAGAGTAAGGTCCTCCTCATCACCTATTAGATCGATAAGAAGTTCGGGCATTCCATGATAATGATATGCACCTGAAGGTTGTACATGAGCATGATTCATATCATCCCCAAAATCAAATGTCTCATGTCCAAGTGCTTCTATGTTCCATTGTCCTTCTCCTTGAGCCAGACTACACTCGCCTTCATCATTACATCTTCCTGCTGTACCAGGGTCAAATTTCACGCTATTTATCGCATAGGCAATTGTTTCACCTGGGCCGCCTACTTGGACCCCTGTTTCTGATACTATTGATGGGCAAAGGCTGAACGTTTGATTTATATTTTGTTCGCTGATTGCGTTAGGACAGTTTGAGTTTGGGAATGTTCCAACTTCATGATTCGGGATACCATTCCCTGATAATATTCTGTTTATATCATCAGACATCCAAGAGAAGATACTATATGCATTCACTGATTCATCATCATTGTAGATCTCTTCGTCAATATTGTCTAATATGCCAAGTGTTGAATATTCATTATCATCACATTGAGCGAAAATCATATTGGTTGCTATTGAAATAAAAAAAGTAAAAAGTAATTTCACCCTTGAGAATCCTTATTTATAGTAAGAAATATTTATCATTTAATGAGGTGTTTAGCCATCTAAAAAGAATCATCTTCTTTGTTTCAACGAAATCATCTGCCTGAATCTTCTGTAGATAAACTCCTTCTAATTACTGATAGTTACATTTCTAACAATTTCTCCATTAATATTTTTTATACCTACAAACATATCATTATCATTACTATCAACAATAATTACGCCATAATTTTCTTCTATAAATGTTTTACCTACCCTCAACGGGCCATATTCTTCTTCATTTGGGAAAGATGCATTTAAACTGCTGGAGGTGACTTCCGAGATCACTTTACCGCTACCTGTTTTAACTTTATAGATACCACCTCTATGCCTATCCCCTGAGATAACTAAAGTTTCATTTAAGCTTGCTTTATCAATCATTTTTATCAATTTTTTTCTTTCATACGGAAGATTATTCCATGATTCCCAACCATGACCAATAGGTAAAACCTGGATAGATGAAACAATGATTCTAAAATCAACTTTTTGATCTATTTTTTCCCTTAACCATTCCCATTGATTATCTCCAAGGATGGTTAAGGAGCTATCTGTATTTGGAATATATCTTTCTTTTCCTTTCTGACCAATATTCGGACTGGGCATTAAACTGTCTCTAAAAGTTCTAGTATCAAGAAATATTATCTGCAGGTTCTTATCATTAACCTTATACATTAAATCAAAATATAATCCTTCGCGAGATCTTCTAATGTCTTCTGGTGAAACATTCCAAAAATTCAAAAATAATTCTTTAGACTTCTCTTTGTGTGGGTAATCAGCTCCAGCATCATTCATTCCGTAGTCATGGTCATCCCAGATAGCTTCGAATGGAAAATCAAGATCTAACTTTTGAAAATTCTTTCTTTGTGATTTATATGCTGATTTTAATTCTTTAAGATCTTCTTCTTCACTATCTCCATAAACATTATCTCCTATCATTAAAAAAAGGTCAAGATCTTCTTTTTTTATTGGATCAAATATTGGCATAGGCTTGTCTTGTTTTAGGCAGGAGCCAAATCCAATTTTCATTTCATAATAGTTTTTCATTTTAGGGGAGAGAATTACGCTAGGTTTGTTTGAACAAGACACTAAGAAAAAAATAATATTAATGAACAAAATGTTTTTCATGGGATGCGGTAAAATCTTCATATTTTAAATTAGCTAGCATGAATAATTATCTGGAATCAATTTATTCGTAGATATGCCGCGTAGGTGAGTGTTGACAGTATTAGATTAATAGTATGAATAGTATAAAAAAGTTTTTAAATAAATATGGACAAAACTTTTGGGTTA
>CAJVZI010000105.1 GCA_913020665.1 uncultured bacterium
AGCTTTTGGTATTCTACAAATTGTAGATATAGTTATTGATAGAGTTGATCTTCCCGCTGAGATCATAAACTATTTACTGATAGCAATCATTATAGGTTTTATTGGAATTTTATTCTACCTGTACATCCCTTCATTAAAAAATGCAAAGATCGAAAAAATAAAAGACAAAAAATCTCTATTTAACATTATAGGTATTGTTGTGATCTTTGGTCTTTCCATATCAAATATTTTTCTTTTTAGAAAATCTAATATTGGTGATATCAGAGAAGAGGCCTATACGATCGGTTTTAAAAAAATAGATGACTACTTAGATAAAGAAGATTTTATTAGTGCATATAATATCGCGAATCAGTATAAAATAGACCTACCTGATGACCCGCTTGTCCTTGATAAATTAAATCTTAGCTCTGATGAAGCAGATATCAAATCTTCACCAGAGAAAGGCAAGGTCTTTTATAAGAGAATTGATGATGAAGAATGGAGTTATCTGGGAGAGACCCCACTAAAAACTAGAATACCTAGAGGTTACATTAATTTTAAAATTTCAAAACCAGGGTATGTTGATTACCTTTCATTAACCTCCGTATGGACCATAAACAACCTTTATAATTCTGAACCGGAAAACTATTATCAATTAACTCCCATTTCAGATGAAAAGGAAAATATGATCAAAATTCCAGGCGGCAAGACCAAATTATATGTTTCTGCACTTGGGGATCTGAATATGGTTGACCTAAAACCTTATTGGATAGATAAATATGAAGTAACGAATAGGGAATATCAGAAATTCATAGATGAAGGTGGGTATAAAACCCAAACATACTGGGAAGAAAAGATCTTCAACAAGGATGGAAAAGAATTAAAATGGAAAGATGCAATTGATGATTATGTCGATCGATCCGGACTCAATGGGCCTAGTACTTGGAGTGAAGGAACTTATCCAAATGGTCAGGATGATTTTCCTGTCACTGGTGTTAGTTGGTATGAGGCTAAAGCGTATGCGAAGTGGGCTGGAAAAGAATTACCTACCATCTACCATTGGTATAAAGCAGCAATGGTTTGGGGAGAGTCAAGTGTAATATCACCAAGGAGCAATTTTAATGGATCGAAGAGTCAAGTAGGTAAATATGACGTTCTAAGTGTTTTTGGATGTTTTGATATGGCTGGTAATGCAAGGGAATGGGGCAGTAACCCACACAAAAATGGCAATAGATCAATTATGGGAGGTGGTTATGATGATGAGCCATATTTCTTTACAGATAATTTTTCTCAGCATCCTAATAATCGTTATAAAACGAATGGGATCAGATGCGTGATCATTTCTGATGAAGAAAATACTTTAGCCTCTGCAGATACAATGATCCAAACCTTTACTAGGGATTTTTATGCTTTTGAACCTATCTCTGATGAGGTGTTCAATGTATATAATGGAATGTTTCAATATGATCCATTTAATTTGAATGAAACGGTTATTGAAGAAGAATCAGATATTAATGAGGTATGGTCAAAAGAGCTGGTGGAGATCGATGCGGCATATAATAATGAAAAAATACCATTGAATATTTTTATACCAAAAAATGTATCTCCTCCTTTCAAAACGATCATTTTTGTGCCTGGCTCAAATGCGATCACAGCAAGGGATAGTAAGAATCTTGATGGAAAGTATTTTGGATATCTTATGAGATCAGGCTACGCATTTATTATGCCGATCTATAAAGGTACATGGGAACGAGCCTATCCTGAGTTTTCTAATTATGTACAAAATCCATCAAAAAACTATTCTAACCAAATGGTTATGATGGTAAAAGATTTTTCACGCACAATTGATTATGTTGAAAGCAGAAATGACTTATTAAATGAGGTTTATTATTATGGTATTAGTTGGGGAGGAATGCTTGGTCCTATATTTTTAGCAAATGAAAAAAGAATTAAAGGGGCAGTATTGCAGGTTGCTGGTTTAGGTGCACGTGAAATGAGACCCGAGGCAAATCCGCTGACCTATCTATCAAGAATAAGTCAACCTGTCCTGATGCTTAATGGTATTTATGATCAATATTTTCCTTATGAAACCTCACAGATACCAATGTATGAATTAATATCTGTAGATGAACCAAGCAAAAAAATGATAACATATCAATCTGCTCACTCCCCACCAAAAAGTCAAACTTCTAAAGAAATTCTAAAATGGTACAATGCTTTAGATAGCAAAGAAGTTGAATAGAATTCAATGAAGAAAATTTTAATATTCTTATCTATAATACAATTTCTACTCTCTGATGATACTTTTTCTATTGTGGCTGTAGATACTGTGACCGGCCAGGTGGGAAGCGCAGGAGCGTCATGCATACAAGGTTCTATTATTATAAGTGATGTTCATCCAGGCCTTGGTGCCATTCATACACAGTCTTATTGGAATGCGATCAATCAAGATAGTGCTTCATCCTTAATGGAGCAGGGATACTCACCGCAAGAGATCATTGATTGGCTTATAGATAATGATGCGCAAAATGATCCAACTATAAGACAGTATGGTGTGGTTGATCTACTCAATGGTGGTAGGAGCGCTGCTTTTACCGGAGAGAACTGTTCTGATTTTAAAGGGCATAAGGTTGGAGATACATACGCGATCCAAGGCAATATTTTACTTGGTCAGTCGATCCTTGATAACATGGAAGAAGCTTTTCTTACTCAGTATGGAACATTTGAAGAAAAGCTAATGGCATCATTGATGGCTGCTAATGTGGTAGGAGCTGATACAAGATGTACCCCATATGGCACTCCTTCGATCTCTGCTTTTATTCGTGTATCGAACTCAAATAATTCAGAGGATTCCTTATTTATGGATATCAATGTTAATAACGCACCATTGACAATAAACCCTCTTGATTCTTTACATGTTCTCTATTGGGATTGGAAGATCGAGCATTTTATACTTGGCGATATAGATTTTAATAGAGATGTAGACATCATGGATATTTTATCCCTTTGTGATCATATAGGTAGTTATCATTCGATCATGGATCATGCTTTTGAAGCCTCTGATTTGAATTTTAATGGCTCATTAGATATCACAGACCTCTTTCTATTATTATATGAGATCATCGGAATTGTAGGAGCTTAGCATTATGAGATCAATACTAAAAACAAGTCTATTCGTTCTTTTATTGCCTGCATTTATGCACGCAGAAGATATAAAAGAGAAGTATATGGATACTGCCTTAAGGATCATATCAGAGGCACTTGCTGATAGCACAGCTTACGAGCGCTTAGCCTATATCTGTGACTCTTTTGGGCCAAGGCTTAGTGGCTCAACAAACCTAGAAGATGCTATCAGTTGGATCATGAAAGAAATGAGAAAAGATGGTATAGAGAATGTAAAAGGCGAGCGGGTGAAGGTACCAGCATGGATACGCGGGGATGAGTCTATATCTATTCTAAAACCCTATAAAAGAGGTTTAACAATGTTAGGGCTAGGTGGCAGCGTGGCTACGCCCAAAGCCGGAATTGTTGCTGAGTTGATGGTCGTAAATGATTTTGAGGAATTAGAGCGAAGATCAAATGAGGCAAAAGGGAAGATAGTTCTTTTCAATGCTCCTTTTACTACCTATGGTGAAACCGTGCGATATCGATATTCAGGGGCAAGCAAAGCCGCTAAACATGGAGCTGTGGCAAGTTTAGTACGTTCTATCGGCGATTGGTCAATGGATACACCGCATACAGGGGTGATGGC
>CAJVZI010000106.1 GCA_913020665.1 uncultured bacterium
TCAATGATAAAGAACTTAACCTTTCGATCTTTATATTTCTGATATACTTTTTCTAAGGGAAGAAGTTGATCAACGCATGGAGGGCACCATGTAGCAAAAAATACAAAAATAACAACATGTCTATCTGGCTGAACAGATGGTTTTCTTAATTGTCGGTTCTTTTTAACAGTCCAGTTTTTTAGGAATTCGTATTTATTAAACTCAGTCCTTAATGACCAATCAGGAGCAATATCACCAACTTTTAAATTTTTTACGCTAACATCTGAATCTTGACTGATAATTGGGGATACAATAATGATGAAAATAAAATAGGGTAAGTATTTTTTCATATTTTAACCTCATGTTCCAATTGATCTATGAATGATATATCAGAAGGTAACACCGATATTGAAGATTCCAATCAATCTTTTTCGTAAACTATTTTCCCATTGAAAATTGTTTGATTTACTTTAGTACTATGAATCTCATGCTTTGGTATTTTAAAAAGGTTTCTATCCAAAACAACAATGTCAGCTAATTTTCCAACTTCTATTGAACCAATTTTATCATCCAAAAATAAACCATAAGCCGCCTCCAAAGTATAGGCATTTAAAATAGTTTCAAGCGTTACTGCTTCTTCTGGAATTAGTGACTCTCCATCCTTTTTTCCGGGCTCTTTTCTTGTGACAGCCACTTCCATAGCGACTAGTGGATTTAATGAGGATACGGTCCAGTCACTACCTCCCGTTATTCGGCCCCCTGCTTTTTTAATACTGTTAATTGGATAGATCCATTCTGAGCGAGATTGACCCAATCGGGGTATGGTTAGATCTTTTATATACTTATCCGGATATGCCCAAAGAGCTTGAAAACTCGCTAAAACACCAAGATCTCTAAATCGAATAATGTCATCAGGGTGTACAAGTTGAGTGTGACAAATCATATGACGCTGATCAGTACTTTTATTATTTGAACGTGCATATTCGAATGCATCTAAGGTCGTCCTAATTCCAAAGTCCCCAATGGCATGTGCATGTATTTGAAACCCCGCCTTTTCGTACTCATAGAAGGCAGCATTCAAGGTGTCTGAACTCCAGTTCATGATTCCGTAGTTATTTGTTCCCAAATAAGGCTCAATCATTGCCGCTGTTCCACCTTCAATAACTCCATCGATAAAAAATTTTATAATATTCATCGAGCCAAAATCATTATCATATTTTCGCTTTTTTATAATTGGAAGGTGCTTCCTCCAAAGGGTTGGGTGAGCGTATTGTGATGCAGCAACCCGAATTGAAGTATTATTGTCATTGGAAATCCCTTTATATGCGCTCAGGCCATCATAATTATTTTCTGAAGAATAATTAGGCGGATACGTGTCGGTTCCTGCATCGAGAATGGTTGTGATTCCGAATCTAGATGCCTCTTTTATTGATACATCCAACCCTTTTTGGATCTCATTTTTTGTTATTTTTGGTAATAGGGATGCCACTAGATCCATAGCGCTTTCCCTTAAAACCCCAGATGGTTCTTTTGTATTTGGATATCTCTCAATAACACCACCAGGTGGATCTTTTGTCTGAGAGTTTATCCCTGCAAGCTCCAGGGCTTTGGAATTCACCCATGCTGAGTGTACATCTGCTGAATAGAGAAAAATTGGTTTATCCGAACTGATGTCATCTAGCCACTCTTTAAGTGGATTACCATCTGGGAAAATAGGTAACAGCCAGCCACCACCTCGTATCCATTTATCATCTGGATTTTTGCTAATATAATTTTTGATCGTTTCAAAAATCTCTTCTGGAGAACCAAGATCATTAAGATAGCACTGACTCATTTCTATTCCACCAGTTAGAAGATGAACATGGGTATCAATAAAACCCGGGAGCAACATACCGTCTGGGTTATTCATTAGTCGGGTGGAAGATCCTTTCCAAAACATTGCCTCATTTTTGGTTCCGACAAAAACAATTTTATTATTTTTAATCGCTACTGCTTCAGCCCATGGTTGCCTTTCATTTACAGTATAAGATGGAGTGATCAAAATGAGATCAGCTGAGTTTTGAGTGCTACAGCTATCAAAAATCAGCCAGACAAATAATAAATAAATTTGAATTCTATATTTTTTTTCCAAGAGATATTAAAAACTAAAATAATTCATTATTGAAGTCATAGGCTGCTTTCATTGCTGCATACATGTCTTTTTCATTTAATTTTTCATGAATATTATTTAGTATTTTTTGATAATTAGGATACTTATTCCAGAAATTTCTTTTAGAGAAAATTTCGGTATCATTCAGAAGGATATTAAAATTAAAATTCTCATCGATCACAGTTTCAATTTGTACATTATCTTTTTTATTGATATTTGATAGCTCTTCTTTAATAAAGTTAGTCAGTGAACTAGCATGCTTTTCTGTGGAATACTTTCCACTTATTCTGATTACTAAATTGACCATTTTACTTAACACATATCCTGATATAATCTACAAAGATTTTGTGGAAGCTCTATAAACGAAAAAACCGCCATCTCAGGCGGTTGATCGTTTTTTCCTTTACGGACACATCTTCCTTTTGTTGGAACTTACCACCGTGGCTTTGAAGCTCGGTTGGCAGGTCTTTATAAAAAAGACCTATCTTGATGAATATATAGAGTAGTAAAAATCTAAATCTATAAAAGTAAAGACCAGAAATTTACTACTGCGACTACTTCTTCTTTAGACTAAGATTTACTGGTAGAGCTACAATGAACCCGGCGAAAGCACCAACAACCGTAGAAGTACTGGCTGAAGATGAAACAAAACACGCAGATGGATCACAACCAGCAAAAGACGCGTACGCAAATCCTGCTAGACTACCAATAGCTGTTAATATTAATGTAATTTTCATGGCTAAATATAATTATAATTTGTGATAAAATTAAAATATATAAGAATTCAATGTTTCCAATTTTATGTTAAAATTATTTAGAGATGTTTTCAATCCCTATCAGGTTGGCATAACTAATACCAATCTAAAGTACAGAATTTTGGTTTTTATAGTTAGATTATTAGTGATCGGATTTATTTTTGTTACAATAAAAAGGTATTTGAATATCTGACACTTAAACAAACCATTGTTGAATGTTTACCGATTATTTAATTAATATTGAACTATGGGTGATCTTCTAAATGTAATTATAGTTCTGCTAACACCTGTTTTCATTTTAATTCTTTTTATGTGGAAAAATAGAAAATAGTTCAAAGTGTTTCAATGGACTGAAAAGGAATTAGAGAAAATATCTTCCACTGCTTATCAATCTTTTTTAGTTGATAGATGCCATTCCCGTCATAAAATTTCTTTTCATCTTTATCATACCTGGAGAAACTTGCCCTTACTATGGCAATGTTTTTGTCCATAACCTGTATATCAATATTATTCCATTTACTGTAAGAATAAAATTCTGGTAGGTCTCCTCTAATTTTTTTGTAGACAAATCGGAGTCCAAATTTTGTGTCGATTGATAGCATTCTGTCTGATGTAATTATCGATACGGGGAAAGTAAAATTTTCAATTATTTGATCATAGTCAGCCAAGATGAATGCCTCATTATACTTATCCATTGCAAGCAATATTTCACTTCTATCTGC
>CAJVZI010000107.1 GCA_913020665.1 uncultured bacterium
TTCAAGGTTCTGTGGGCAGAACGGATTTACCGGGCGGTGATTTTGGTCAACTCAAGCATTCAATCAAAGAAAAGATTTACACGCTTGATGAATCCACCAAAGTTATCGCTGGACATGGTCCCGAAACTTCCATTGAAAATGAAATGGTCAACAATATGGTGATTCGATATAACTCTTGAGAGAATTCCTTAATGACTAAACCAGTTTGTAGGTAATAAAGTGATTTTAAGTAGTTATAAATTCATGACTTACTTCAATCAGTCCTTCTTCAAAAGTGTTTGCAACATCACTCCAAGATAAAGATTCGATTGATTCTGCACAAATTTTAGAATTTATTCTCTCAGCATGTGAAATTGCTACATGCAAATCGATATGAATATACCCATTAATCTCATTAATGATGATGTCCCTAGGACCTGTGACAGGATAGGCAGCTACAGGTGTTCCACAGGCTATCGCCTCAATCATAACGATTCCATAAGTATCTGTCTTAGATGGAAAAACAAAAACATCGGCATCGGAATAATATTGCGCAAGCTCGTTATCAAATTTAGGTCCAACAAATTTAACAGTTTTATATTTTTTTTTATACTCACTCAGCATGGGTCCTGATCCCACCACAATTTTTTGTTTAAGCGTTTCTAATTTTAAAAAATCTTCAAGATTTTTTTCTTTTGAGACTCTACCTACATATAACAAATAATTTTGCTTAGATGACTTTTGCCTAGGGTAAAAGATATTTTTATTAATAGCCCTATTCCATAAAGTTAAATGCTGAAATCCTCTTGATGAAAGCTCATCAATCTGTGAACTAGTGTTTACAAATGTTTTATATGCTTTTCCATGAAACCATCTCATATAACCATAGGTTAAGGATAAAGGAATAAAGAGAAGCTTCTTAAAGTATTCGGGAAACTTAGTGTGTATAGCTGTTGTAAATTGAATATTATTTTGAATCGCAAAATTTCTTGCAAAGAGACCCAAAGGGCCTTCTGTAGCAATATGTAAATAGTCCATATCTTCAGTTAGATAATGCCCTATTTTCCAAGGGTTTATTGCTAGAGAAATTTCTGGGTAAATAGAAAATGAAGTAGTTTTAAATAGTGAAGGATGGATGATAACTACTTGATAATTTTTCTTTTTTAATTCTATTTGAAGGGCATTTAATGTTGTAACAACACCATTTACCTGAGGAAACCATGCATCTGTTACAATTACAATTTTCATGCAGCCTCATTCACTATATCGCGATTATTATTACTTGTTAATTCTCCATATTGTATTATTTCAATAACACCATCCTGCTTTTCTACCAGCGCTGTACAGGACTCTACCCAATCACCACAATTCATATAGTCTATCCCATGAATTTTTCTTATTTCTGCATGGTGGATATGGCCTGAAATTACGCCTTCATATCCTTTCTTTTTACAAGCCAATGCAAGTGTCTCTTCAAAATCGCTTATAAAATTAACTGCTGATTTTACTTTGTACTTAACAAAGGCAGAAAGGGACCAATAATTTTTATACCCAAATATTTTTCTAATTACGTTCCAGAAACGGTTAAAAGTCATAAGCATTTCATAACCAACAGATCCTAAAACAGCAATGCTTCTGCTGTATTTTGTTACAACATCATATTGATCACCATGTATTACAAGGATTTCTTTACCGTCCTCAGTTGTATGCACAGCCTCATCTAGCACTTTTATATTTCCAAGATTTAATGGAGAGAAGGATCTGAGAAATTCGTCATGATTTCCTGTTATGAAGATGATTTCTGTCCCTTTTTTTGAAAAAGAAAGCAATCTTCTTACAACATTTGAGTGAGATTGAGGCCAGTAAAAATTTTGGCTTAATCTCCAACCATCGATTATATCTCCCACCAAATAAATCTTATCGCAGGAATATTCATATAAGAAATCTAATAGTTTTTCAGCTTGGCAACCTTTTGTTCCTAAGTGTATATCACTGAGCCAAATAGTTTTATAATGAGAATCAGAGTTACCAGAATTTTTCATATATCCCATATATCTGTAGTCTTTAGAGGTTTTAACAAAAAAGTTTCATACAATTAAAAATGATAGTAAATGTATATGTTTACAAAGATGTGAATATTAAGTTTCAAATTGTTTACAGAAATGTGAATGTTAAGTTTCTATTTTGATTAAGATAACTCTATTGGATATTCTTTTAATCTTTGATTATTGATTCTATCTTCTTGTTGATTCTTTCTACTTCTTATTCAAAAATGAATAAGCCCTTAACGAGCAGAATAAACCGATTGCTAAAGTGATCACAGAAATCTTTCCTCTGTGTGCAAACTCATTGGTCAATATGGCATTTGACTCAAGATAGAACAGGACATAAATGCTAACAGCAACAGGCAATAGGGCTAGAAAGAAATTAGTAATACTCTTTGTGTTCATGTCAAATAGAAAATAAAAGTACTATCATGTCATAAATTCGTCGTATACGCTTAGCTGTAACTTTATTTTACTGATGATTTGAGATGTCGAGTATTTTCCAAAAGAAATGGTTGAATGGATGGCATTTATTCTTCGGAGTATCTCTGCCGATTTCTCTGATGATGTTCGTTCCGATATCAAATTTTGACTCCGTCACGGGTGCTGAAATATCAAGCATGATCAGCTTCTCAGTCAGATGGGCGGTTCCCTTTATCTATCTTGTGGTTGCAATCTCCTCTTTGAAGATCATCTTTCCAGGGGCTTTCACTCGTTGGCTGATGAGGAATAGGAAATACATCGGCCTCATGTTTGCAGTCGCTATGGCTTGGCAAGGTCTTTTTATTTTCATCATGTCTTATTATTTTCACGACTATTATTTTTCAGAGATTTACTACTTCAGAGACGAAATTGAAGGGAGCATCGGATACATATTTCTCGCAGCGATGGTGGTCACATCTTTTGATTTTGGGAGAAAACTCGTTGACTCAAAACAGTGGAGAATCATCCATAAATCGGGCATTTACTTTCTTTGGGCTTATCCTTTCAGTGTCTACTGGTGGACAATCTCATACTATGGGAATCCATTGATGATTGATTATCTTTTTTATTGGTTTGGTTTCTTTGCATTTCTAACAAGGATAGTTGCTTGGGCCACGCATAGAAATAAAAAGATTTCCAAAAAAACTGTGATTGATGCGTTCGCTGGATCGACTCTAATTGCCTTTGGTTTGTCTCTGTCTGTCTTGAGTCTCTATTGGCAAAACAGCATCACTCAAACACTCACCTCCTTCTCATGGTCATCCACACTCGAATTGTGGCTCCCCTTTTGGCCATTTGAACCCTTTTTATCGCTGATGATCATAGGTCTTGGCACCATGATCCTGACAAAAGAGAACACTAAGAAAGTCAATGCTGAGATCGTCAATCAAGAATGATCTTTAAGGGAATTCTACAAAGGTCTTTTTGAAGTTGGCAAGAGCTTGATTGTGGATGTTGCAGAGGCGATCATTTCATCATTTTGTTTCATTGTGGCATAAGCAAAAACGATGCTTTTTCCCATCCTGACG
>CAJVZI010000108.1 GCA_913020665.1 uncultured bacterium
TTTAATAATATGCCCATCATGGCCATGTTGACCACCATCCCTGAACCACCATAGCTCACCATGGGCATTGGAAGACCAGTTACAGGAAGTATACCTGTAACCACTGCAGCATTTACAAAAGCATATAAAACAAGGTTAAATGCAATTCCTAATGAAAGAAAAACACCAAAATGATCCGTACATTTTTTTGCAATTTTTAATCCCCGTAAAAAAATCAATATAAATAGAGTTAAAACAGGTATAGTTCCAAGAACTAAACCCAATTCTTCTCCAATAATAGCAAAAATGAAATCCGTATGTGGAGTTGGTAAAAAATGATTTTTTTCTATACTATTTCCTAATCCAACGCCCAACCAACCTCCATTACCCAAGCTATTTAGTGACTGCTTAGCTTGATAACCAATATCTGCATTATTTCCGACACCTAAGAAATCAAGTAACCGTTCAAGCCTATAGGACCTACTAATAAGAACAGGGATACCAATCAATAATGCGCAAGCACCAGACAATGACAAATGTGAGATTTCAGCACCACCTATGAAAAGAATGATAAAACCGATAACACCAATCATCAGCGCAGTACTGTAATCTGGTTGGATAATAATTAATGCCATAATTATAATTAAAACAAACAGAGCAGGGAGTAGGCCTGTTTGGAATTCCTTTAGAGATTCTCTCTTCTTATCAGCATAATATGCCATAAAGATTATTATAGAAAAACGGGCTATATCAGAAGTTTGAAGAGATAAAGGTCCTATGTATAGCCAGCGAGCTGGTTTGTACCATGAATATCCTTTCAACAAGTAAAATCCTTTTGTTGCGACTAATAATACAATTGAACTAATAATTAGATAAGGAGCAATCTTTTTGAGTTTTCTATAATCAATAACTATAAAACAAAATAAAAAGAATGTTCCCACTAAAAGTCTTTTTAAGTGGTTTTGCAGAAATAACATATCAGTTCTACCATTGGATGAATTAAAAGATTCGTACCAACTAGCGCTATAAAGCATTATAGTTCCTATGATAGTTAAGATGCCTAAGTATGTTATTAATTGGCGATCGTATCTTTGGATGATCATATCTATCATAACTTGACAAGCTCTTTCACAATTGATTTAAAAAAAACTCCCCGTACTTCAAAATTTTCAAATTCGTCATAACTGGCGCAGCCCGGAGATAAAAGTACAATATCTCCGGGAGCAGCCAGTGAATGGGCTTTCTTCACTGCAGAGCTAAGATTGGTAACTTGCACCGATCTCACCGCATCCCCTAGTTCAGTGTTGATTTGCCCGCCGGCATCTCCATAAGATATTATATCTCTTACATGACTTGACTTGATATGTGGAAGGAGTAGCCGAAAATCTGCACCCTTGTTATAACCACCAAGGATTAAAACTATAGGTTTTCTGTAAGATTCAATTGCAACAATTACTGATTGAATGTTTGTAGCCTTTGAATCATTTATATATTCTACATTATTGATGAACTCTACATGTTCCAAACGGTGTTCTACACCTTTGAAATCTTTCATAACATTACTTATTTGTTCTTCAGTAATACCGATTAAGTGACTACAAGTCGCTGCTGCAAATAGATTGGCAATATTATGTTTACCTTGAATCCTAAGTTCATTTATATCTAAAAGTGATTTTTTTGATGGACCAACAATTTTTTCATTATCTAAATAGAATAATACATCTTTTCTAGTGATACTGAATGCTTTTGTTTTTTTATTAATCTTACTTAATGCCTTTTGTAGTATAGAATCATCATCATTAAAAATAATAGAGCCATCTTTTTTAAGATTATTAGCTAGTCTCAGTTTCATATCAATGTACTCTTTCATAGAATTATGGCGGTCTAAATGATCGGGAGAAATATTAGTGTATATAGAAAAGGCCGGTGAAAAATGTTTAGTAAATTCCATTTGGAAGCTTGACACTTCCAATATGTAAATCCTGTTTTCATCTGGGTTAAGGATTTCATTTAACACTCTTTCAGAAAAAGGGAGACCCATATTTCCAGCCATTACACCATTAATATTTTCAGCTTGGCACATTTCAGATAAAATATATGATGTTGTTGTTTTACCATTAGACCCTGTGATTGCTATAATTGGAGATTCAGTAAACCAACTAGCAAACTCTATTTCTCCTACAATTGGAATACCCTTTTCAATTGCTTTTAAAACAATTTCATTATCTTTAGATACACCGGGAGATAAGACCCATAGATCTGAATCATAGACCTTTTCACTTTGTAGACCTGTTTCGCTCGCAATATGATAGGTATGCATCAAATCCATAGCGTGGGCATTTACCATTTCATTTGAATTCAAATCACTAGCGAAAACTCGTGCACCATGATAGTTGGCAAGCTTCGCTGCCTCCACTCCGCTTATACCTAGCCCTATAACAGTGACCCTTTTGTCTCTTAAATTAATATTTTCTCTAATTTTTATATCAATCATCTAATTTTAAAAGTTGTTAAAGAGAAGAGTGCAAGCAATAGTCCGATAATCCAAAAACGTATAACCACTTTTGATTCTGGCCAACCCTGTAGTTCAAAATGATGGTGAATTGGAGCCATTTTAAATACTTTTTCCCCCTGCCCTTTAAAGATTTTTGTATATCGAAAATATGAAACCTGTATAATGACTGATAATGCTTCAAACACAAATACCCCGCCAATGATGAGTAGCAGTAATTCTTTCTTCAATAGAATTGCTAGTGTGCCTAATGCAGCCCCTGTCGATAGTGAACCAGTATCACCCATAAATATTTCAGCAGGGTGAGAGTTAAACCATAAATATCCAATGCAGGCTCCAGCCATAGCTGAAGTAAAAATAGTTAGCTCACCCGCTCCAGGTATATAGAGTATATTCAGATAATCAGAAAAGTCAATTCTGCCTGTGATATAGGCAATTGCAGAGAATACAGTGAAACAAATAGCTAAGAGTCCAGCTAATAATCCATCAAGCCCATCAGTTAGATTCACTGCATTAGAAGTTCCGGTAATTACTAGAATTACCATCAATGGATAAAGCATGCCTAGATCTATTTCAACATTTTTAAAAAATGGCATAGTTGTTTTACTATTGAAATCGATGAATTCTGGTGTGTTTAATATCCAGAAACTCACAATACATCCTAGGCTTATTTGGCCAGCTAGTTTATAACGAGCAATTAGACCTCGTTTCATCTTTTTTATAACTTTTAAATAGTCATCCAAAAAACCAATAACTCCCATCCATATTGTCGCAAATATTATAATCTGTACTAAAACACTGTTGATTTTTGAAAAAAGGAGGGTTGGGAGGAGTACTGCCATTAATATGATGACTCCTCCCATTGTGGGCGTGCC
>CAJVZI010000109.1 GCA_913020665.1 uncultured bacterium
CTAAGCCTTTCATGGATAATGGTGGTACCTTAATAGGTCGTTGGCCAACAGAAGGTTACGAGTTTGATATTTCTTTAGCTCAAGATGGCGATGAGTTTTTAGGGCTTGGCTTAGATAATGACAATGAAGAAGAATTAACTGAGGAACGTTTAATTATCTGGGCTGAGTTGATCAAGGATGAATTCGGGATTTAAATTCACAAGAGTCTATTAGCTATATAACAAATATTTGTAACATACCAAACCCCACATTCGTGGGGTTTTTTGTATTTGGCGCTTTTGGTAGATTTAGTAATATATGTTTGGCTTTATATTATTTATTACTTATTCTATTATAGGCGCGCAAACTACATCCGTAGTCGATGCCCAAACGAATACACCGATTCCAAATGTTAATGTATATGCTGATAGTGCAGGAGTCATAACTGATAATTATGGTTTTTGTAGTCTAAATACATTCAAACAAAATGACCAAATTACTTTTTCAATGATTGGTTATAAAACCATCACACTACCATATAATAGAATGCCAAAAATGATCTATTTAGAAAAAGAATCAATTCCAATGGAATTAGTGAACGTTTTTGGTAAAAACAAGAAATCAAAAAAGAGGTATACCAGATTAGAAAAAAATGTAAGAAAAGTATATCCGTATGCATTGAAAATATCAGATATGTTAATTGATTACTCTACAATTATGGATAGTCTGGAACAATACTCCGGGTTGATTAAATACAAAAAGAAAAGGGATATATTTTCTAAAATTGAGGATGAATTAATATCTGAGTATGGATATACTATTAAAAAATTGAGAAAGAGTCAGGGGAGAATCTTAATCAGACTAGTTGATAGGGAGACTAGCAAAACATCTTTTGATATAATAAAAGATTTCAGAAATATATTTAGTGCAGGATTTTGGCAACTAACTGCAAAAATTTTCGGTCATAATCTACGATCAGCTTATAACCCAAATAAAGGCGAAGATCGTATGATTGAGTACATCATTAATAGAATTGAGAATAAAAAAAAATAAAAAGTTAGTCTACTGCAAGCTACATGTATTTAGAATTTTTTGTATTCATTGTGGTGGCGGTCATTTAACTTTAATTAAATACCTGAGTCAAATATTGAGTAGAGATATGAAAAAACTAATTCTTTTATATACAATAGTATTATTTCTCTTACAGGGCTGTTATCCAGTCTCACATATAGTTATTGGTGAAAAGAAAAATCCCATAAATGTTAACCTAGTAAAAGTTTATTCTGATTTTCCTGATGATTATGAAAAAATAGCAATGATCGAGGCGAGTAGTGACTTTGCATTTAAAGACATGTCACTTGAAATAACGGATCAAAGAAAAACGGATAAGGCCTTAGCTAGGCTTAAAGAAGAGGCAGCTTCATTAGGCGCAAACGGTTTAGTAATTCAGAGTTTATCTAATAAAAACAAGCTACACTTTAGTTTAAGAAAAGATAATCAGGGGAACCTTAATGCCGATACAAGAAATGAAAAACAAAAAGAGCTAAAAGCGATTGCTATATTTGTAAAATAATAGTGACAGTTATAAAACTCAAACTTACAATCTTGGGGTGTTTTGTTTGCGGGAAGATTTTTACATTTCAAGTATTTATACTATAGATAAGGATTTCTAATGGTTCAATATTTATTTTCTGGTGGGGTTTTGATGATACCGATTTATTTCTCTTTTTTTATTTTAGTTTTTATATCATTTAAAAATTTAAAAGGTGCTTTTCACATTGATAAAATCATATTAATTGGATCGGGTACTGCAATTTTCGGCATCATCTCAACAGGTGTTGGAATAAGTAGTGGAACTGGATTTTTATCGGTAATATATTCTCTTTTCATGTTGCATAAGTTTCTTAGAAGTCTTCCATATTCTTTGGCTAATTCAACGTAATTGAGCATAGTATGTGCATAGGCGAGCGGAGTACTCTCATTAATGCCAAAGTGAGATAAAAAAGCTTCGCCGATTAAATGAGGCGGAATATTTTCATAATTTCCTACGCCGTAATTCTGGGATGGAGCTCTATAAAAAATTGGATTTAATTGCCCGTGCAAATCTGTGATATGCAACAAAGTAATTTGCCCTTTACTGTCGATCTGCATCAAATCTTCACTATTTAATCTTTGTTTAGTTGCTGATGACGCCCAAGACTTTCCAGATAACATTGAGGCCGCTAACAAACAAAAACTCAGAAAATTACGCCGCGAGGTCATCACTTTTAACCATCGTCCTCTGGTGTGACATCCAAATCACGTGCTTTACCTAATATTGTTGTCTCGGCCGCACAATTCTTCATACATAGTTCATCAACTAAATGTGTTGAGTCCGGTCTTGGATCAGGTAAGAAAAACCCATTAACATTTGGCATTTTTATTTCGCCCAGATTCTCATTAGTTAATTCAAATTCCTCATCGATTATATCACTCATATAAAGTAAATAGGCTGTGATCTGATATGTTTCGTCGACAGACAGTGATTGAGACTCTCCAAAGGGCATCGCTCGATAGATATAGTCGAACATAGTTGATGCGTATGGCCAATAACTTCCAGTTGTTTTAATTGGATCATGAGTATTTAAACTTCCTTCTCCACCTACTAATTCAGGCCAACGATCAATACCCTCACCGAAATCACCATGGCAGAAAGCGCATCTCTCTGCGTACACTTCTTCCCCATCAAACGCGTTCCCTGACCCAAAAGGGGCCCCTTTACCATCAGGTCGCACATCAATGTCCCAACCCATCACTTCTTCCACTGAGGCAACTTTACCTAAATTAAACGTACGTCCTTCCGAATGAACTATGGTAGAAAAAAATAGGTGTACCCCGCAACACAGGCCAATAAACCTAACCCAGGCGCACATTATCAACCGTTCCGTTCTTGTTTACTAACCAAGTCGCTATAGAGTTATTATGGTAAATAGAATTTACCCCTCTTACATTTTGCAACTCCTTAATTGTAGGTTGTACATATCCAGTTTCATCAACGGCTCTAGACTGCAAAAGTAACTCGTCGCCATTCCACTCAAAAGGTAAGGTAAATCGAGTAAGGGATTTATCCATCACTGGGCCGTGTAATTTTGCAGTTGTCCAGTTTTTTCCTCCATCAACAGAAACGTCGACTCTGGTTATCTTTCCTCTACCAGACCAGGCTAGCCCACGTATTTGATGTAAACCCTTACTTAAAATAGATTTTTCTGGACTTGGAGCAGTAATGACGGATTTTGCCTCCATCACCCATGTAAACATTCTTGCCTTTCCATCAGTCATCAGATCTGTGTATTTCGAGGTTTCTTCCCGAGTCATATAGGGCATATCACCAAACTCA
>CAJVZI010000110.1 GCA_913020665.1 uncultured bacterium
AACCACTAACAATTTCTTCATTTTTATTCCTTGTGTTATTTATCAAATAATTTTGTAGAGTTTACTGTAAGTATTATCAGGAAACAAATCCCTCATTGATAACGCCCTCATATCCGGAATAAATTGTCCTATTATAAACCTTTAATGAAACATCACTTAATATCATTTTTTATTTTTTCACTGGGAGCAGTATTCCCACAAGATGTTTTATGGCCTACCACTGTAGGAAAGTTCTTCTCTTCCACTTTTGGTGAAAATAGAGATGATCACTTTCATATGGGTCTAGATATCAAGACCAATGGAAAGATCGGCTTAGAAGTACTGGCAGTAGAAGATGGTTACATAAGTCGTATACGATCTAATTATAGTGGTTACGGAAAAGCACTATACCAGCGTACGAATTCAGGACATGAGGTGGTCTATGGACATTTAGAATCCTTCACTCCAGTGATGGAAAGGGTCTGGCGATTACAACAAGCAAAACGACTTAGTTATAATGTAGACACTCAATTCTCTCCTCGAGAATTCCAGGTAAAAAAGGGAGACCTGATCGGCTTTTCAGGCAATACAGGACATTCTTTTGCACCTCATATACACTTTGAATACAGAAATAGTAAAAGCGTTCCTCTTAATCCACTAATATTTGCATTTGACCTAGAAGATAATATTATGCCTGTTGCAAAAGAATTAGCATTGATACCTATCTCTCATAATGCTCTCATCAATGCAAGCCCATTAACACAAACCATCCCTCTCTTTCGTGATAAAGATGGAATGTATCATTTCGCAGATACATTAAGCGTATTTGGGGAATTTGGTTTTGCTATAAAGGCTGTAGATAAACGGGAAGGGACCAGAAATATTTATCAATTTCATAGAGCTCAATTGATCATAGATGGCCAAGTAGAGTTTGAACTTGACTATACAAAGATCCCATTTAACCAAGGTAAGTTTGCCAAAACTATCATTCAATATGACCTCAAAAGACAGAATTTGGGAGAATTTCAAAAATTATACCGATTAGAAGAGCACCGAAAAACATCCATACATGCCACTGACCTGTCAGGAATATTAGGGCTCGCTCCAGGATTTCATTCTGTGGAAATTCACATTTTTGATTCCCATGGTAATAAGACCATTGTGAAAGGCACTATCGCAGGAACATTTCCTATGACCCTTGATGCAAAAGAAATATTTCGAGATAACAAAGTTGTCACGCTTGCTCTATCTCCAAAAAGAGGAGGGCTGGCTATTCGCGATGCAGTGGTCTATAATTTTACACCTTATGGATATGCAGACCAAAAAGTTGAAATACTACATTCTGAAAAAGTAAAAAAAGACCTTCACATTACGATACCTATATCATCCGTAAAAGATAGAATCCTACAAATAATTGGTATTAATCAATTGGGGGGAATGGTGAGTCCACACCATTGGACAGACATTGACCCAAAGGTCAGCGTAGTAGATATCCACCCTGATCTAAAGATATCAAATACTGAAAGAGGGTTATTCTTTCAAGTAGACCTAGATTATTATGCTCCAGGAAAGGTCACTGTTAGATTAGCAAATGATAACACATTCATGTCGTATCCAATGACTCAAATAAGACCAAATACATTTCTATCAGATAAGCTATCTCATCAGATCGTAAATAATATGAAATATATAGATGTAGAATTGAACCATGAAGACCTATCAAGAGAAACTCGGTTCCATTATCTACTTCAATCTGTGGGTCCTGGAGAGGAATATTTTTCGTTCTCCAATGACCGAAATTGTTCTGTGAAAACCATGCCTGGTACTTTTTTCCAAAACAATGTTATATGGATCGATCAGGTTGAAGAGTATGCGAAAGTTAACCATGGCTATCATTTATCACCTGTCTACCAGCTTCAACCATATGACCTAGCTTTAAAGGGAAAGTTTCAAGTTGGTATTCGTTATAGTCGTGACCTGGTTGAGCATTCTAATCTGGGTATCTATTATTATGACCCAAAATCTGAAAAATGGAAATATTCAGAAACAGAAAATAATCGACGGAAACAGATATTAACAGCAGAGTTAGACAGGATGGATGCAGTAACTGTTATTCAAGATCTGGACTCCCCAAGAATAAAAAAGACATTCCCTGGGAATAGTGGTCGCTATCATATAAGAGATGTCAATAAAATAATTATTGAAGTAGAAGACCGCTTGTCAGGAATTGACGAAAAAGAATCATCATTTGATCTAATTTTAAATGATAACCCTCTTTATCCAGCATACCAACCAATCAAAAAAACGGTCTCATATAATTTAGACCAACCTCTTCAGGAAGGACCACACAAAATTGATTTCAAGGTTCGTGACCGCATGGGAAATGAATCCTCTGATACAATCTATTTTTCTGTTTACTAGTGTTTTTCCCATATAAAGATGATAACCCAAGGGTACTATTCCCTTTTGTGACCTATGGTATCATTGGATTAAACATTTTAGTGTTTTGGGCACAATTTTTTGTATATGGAAATGAAAGATTAATATCTACTTTTGCTTTTGTCCCATATGAATTCAAACTCTTTACTATCTTTACATCTATGTTCATGCATGGTGGACTTATGCATATCATTGGCAATATGTGGTTTTTATATATATTTGGTGACAATGTTGAAAGTATACTTGGACATGTTAGATTTTTATTGTTTTATCTTTTTTGTGGAATAGGAGCTGCAGTTGCACAATTCTTAATTCAACCAGATTCAACAACTCCTATGGTTGGAGCAAGTGGAGCAATTGCTGGTGTCCTAGGTGCTTATATGATCAAGTTCCCTAAAGCCAGAGTTCATGTCTTAGCTGTTATTTTTATTTTTATTACCACAATAGTGGTTCCCGCACAACTTGTACTAGGTTTATGGTTTCTAATGCAATTATCAGGCGGACTTGGTAGTTTGGGTTTTGATACCACAGGGGGAATTGCCTGGTTTGCACATATTGGTGGTTTTATCGTAGGGATTAGTACATTGAGAATTTTCCAAACTATAAATATCAAGAAAATATGAATAATAAATTAATAGATGAAGCTATCAAAATGCGTAAAAGATCGTATGCCCCTTATTCGAAATATCGAGTCGGGGCTGCAGTTGAAACTGAATCTGGTGATATTATTGGTGGATGTAATGTTGAGTCTTCTAGCTATGGACTTACATGTTGCGCAGAAAGAACAGCATTATTTCGAGCGATAGCTGAAGGGTATAAACAGTTTATTGGTATTGCAATTGCAACAAAAAACGGCGGTATGCCATGTGGCGCTTGTAGACAGGTAATATGGGATCTGTGTAAAGAAATACCC
>CAJVZI010000111.1 GCA_913020665.1 uncultured bacterium
TTTATTTTCCAGTATTTGTGAAAGGTGCTTTGTTTTCTATCGGGGATGGACATGCGGTCCAAGGATTAGGAGAGGTTTGTGGGACAGCCATAGAAGCACCAATGACCTTTACGTATCGTCTGCGAGTAATAAAAGATAAACCCGAGATCAAAGAACCGCAATATGAGACAGATGATTACTATGCGGTTACTGGGTTTGGAACAACTATTGATATTGCAACTAAAAAGGCAGCGAATTACATGGTTGACCATTTAAGCAATAACTATGATATATCAGCTGAGGATGCATATATGCTATGTTCTTTGGTTGGAGATTTGAAAATTGCGGAAGTGGTTGATGTGCCCAATATGCTGGTTACAATGCATTTTCCTAAATCGATATTGAACCAGTTATAATCCAATCTTTTAAATATAAATGAAGGGCCCTTCAAAGGGCCCTTTTTAATTTATAATTTTTTTATAATGTTTATCAAAAGCAGCTAATAAACTTTCCTGGCCAGAGTAAGGGGCCGGGGAATACTTTTTTGATTGAATACCAAGTTGTGATAATTCAGATATATACCAATCCTGTTTATTGGTCATATCCCAAAAATCTACTGCATCCTGTATTTTATGATCATTTGAGTCAATAATCTCTTTTTCAAAAAGCCAGCTGCAGGTTACGATAGACCTATTAATACTTATTGGCCAAACAGTATGATACATCACATACTCTGGATGAAGGCTTAAAAGCATATTTGGGAAAATAGAATAATAATAGACCCGTTTTTTATCTTCTTCTTTTATATTAGGAAGAGGAGGACAACAAAGTTCTCCATTTGAAGTGATACTATCCTTACCATCATTAAAATCCATATATCCACCTAGAAACGGGCCCTCAAAAAGGTCATTTCGGCCACCCATATAATTATGGATCGCTGCTAATTCTGGATGTAAGATCGGACAGTGATAGCATTCACAATAGTTCTGTATGACCAGTTTCCAATTTCCTTTTACTTCATATGTTTTTGTTTCGAGAGTTTTAAGAGAAGATATATTCCAATCGGAAAATCTTTCATTTATAGGTGAAAAAGCATGGTCAAAATCTTCTGGATCATCTGAAAGATTAATAAAAATAAATCCCTCCCATGCTTTTATTTGAATAGGAAACAATGAATAATCATTTTTATTAAAATTTTCTACTGAATCCATGTGAGGAGCTCCAATAAGTTTTCCATCCAGTGCATAGGTCCATCCATGATAGCCACATTGTATAGATTTAGAGAAGTTGCCATTTTTTTCAATACAGATCCTCGTGCCTCTATGTCGGCATACATTATAATGAGCTCTGATGACCTCATTCTCATCTCTAAGAATGATCACGCTTTCATCGCCAATATTTATTGTCTTATATTGACCGACCTTAGTTAATTCTTCTTCTCTTCCAACACAGACCCATTGCGACTGGAAGATATTTTTATATTCTTTATTTAAAATTTCTGAGCTTGTATAAAAATTTCTCTCAAGTGTATGCGCTCCCTTAGTAAGTGTATCAGCTGTTTTTTTAAAATTCAACTTTTTAAGACCTTGTTTGCAGCATTATATCCATTCATGCCATGTAGGCCACCTCCAGGATGAGTACCGGGACCACATATGTAGAGATTGTTAATAGGCGTACTATATTGTGAACTAGAAGCCGTGGGCCTCATGAACAATAATTGATCCAGGGTCATCTCACCATGGTTAAGGTTCCCTTCTGTTAGTCCAAATTCTGTTTCTAGATCTTTTGGGGAGTGGACAATAGAGGTTTCTATTAATTGATTGAGATTGGGAATCTTTTTTTCTAGGACCCTGATCGTATTTTGTTTCAATTGCTCCTTAGAGTCTAGATCCCATTCAGAATTTCTGAGATGATATGGAGCATATTGGACCGATGCGGATAGAACATGTTTACCCTCGGGTGAGAACTCAGGGTTTATAATGGTAGGAATTGAGAACTCCACATATGGATCTTGAGAGATAAATCCATATTTTACTGCATCAGATGCTTTTTCTAGATATTCCATTGAAGGACAAATGGAAAAGATAGTATTCATTTGATCATCTGTGACTCCTTTGATCTTAGGAATATCTTGTAGGGCAAAATGAATGCGAGCTGTACTACCTCTATATTTAATATTTTTGATCTGCGTGTGAAAATTTGGATCAAGATTTTGAGCTCCGACTAAATTAATAAAAGTATTGTGTGGATCAAGGCCCGATAAGATCTGATCTGACATGATCGTTTCCCCTTCCTCTGTTGTCACACTTTCGTAGCTATTGTTCTTGATGTTGATCGATGCGACCTTAACATTTGTTCTTAGATCTGCATTATAAGATGAAAGAATATTATTTAAAATTCTGGGAAGAATACCTGTTCCGCCATTTAGAATACTTGAATTATGTATGACACCCTTAGAATAAAGATGTTGGTGTAAAAAATTATATCCAGTTGCTGAAGCATATGGACCATAGGAGAGGCTATGAATCCCCGCAGTGGACAATGCACTTTTCAGTAATTCATTTTCAAACCATTCATCCATGAGTTCCGGCATCATCATCGGTGCAGTTCTTGCAAGATCTACAAGCCCTTGAGGGCCTTGTCCCATAAGAGGGCCTAATAGGCTTCTCATTGAGAATGCGTCCAATAATCCAATATCAGGTAGACTAGGAGGAGTTAGTTGATAAAGTTTTTCTAAAAATTTTGTCAATTTTTCAATATGTATGGTAAAGTCTTTCCATTTTTTAGCATCATTTTCAGAATGATTAGCAATTGATTCGCTTGTTAACAAAGGATCTTTGTGAAAAATGATGAGTTCATTTTCTCCAGCGCCAAGAGCAATGCGTTTTATATCTATATCGATGAGCTCAAGATCTTTAGATTGGATCTCTAGTTCTTTTACGATTCTAGGGTCGACCCACTTTATTGTATCATTGATGGTATTACATTTAAATCCAGGTGCGAACTCATGGGTAGATGCTAATCCTCCAATTTCCTCCCTGGATTCTAATACGAGGACCTTTTTCCCTGCCTTAGCCATCATTGCAGCTGCGACAAGGCTATTTACCCCGCTTCCAATCACAATAATATCATAATTTGTCATGATCAATATATACCTAAGATCTTTTTTGCTGCCATTTCACCAGGAGAACCTGTGATACCACCACCAGGATGTGTCCCAGAGCCACATTGAAAATAGTTTTTTATTGGCGTTGTATAATCTGCCCATTTTACTG
>CAJVZI010000112.1 GCA_913020665.1 uncultured bacterium
CAGTTGAAGTTATATCTGGATGTCTAAACCAACCAAATGGTCCCAAACGGTAATTTATCGACACAACTATTACATCCTGACTGCTAACTAATTCAGTGGGATCGTAAAAATCTGCGTTACCTGAAACATTACTGCCACCATGGATCCAGACCATCACTGGCTTACTCTGTGTTAAGTCAACAAATACATCTTTAGGCGCCCAAACATTAAGATATAAACAATCTTCGGATCCGACGATGTCGCCCCAATTTCTTCTTTTTGTAGTATTAATTAGTGATCCCTTTTGAACGCAGGTATTTCCAAATTCTAGTGCCTCATAAACACCATCCCATTTTTCTGTCTCAGCTCCTCTTTTCCATCTGTAGCTAGAATCAGGAATTGATCCATATTGAATACCAAGCCATTGGTATGTCTTGCCCTTATTCGAACCAATGATTGATCCTTTGTCTATTTTCAAAAGGGTATTTTCATCCGGCTCGTGATCAGTTTTTGGAATACTGCATGAAGCAAGATAACCTGCTAAGATGACTATTAAAGTTTTTTTAATATTAGTTGAAAACATATTGCTGACGATAATGACATAAGATTCGTCAAAAATGCATAATATGTTTAGTTTTTTTTACGAAAGAGTAGAATGCCACACATGCAGAAAGATTTTATTAGAAAACACTTGGCATTATTCACCATAGTTTTTAACATATTTTTTCATCCAATTCATCACTTGGAGGCAGCTCCTTGGGCGTCTCCGGATGATATTCTTGTAAGGCATGACCTCCAGATTCTCTCAGATTCTGGAATATTAGATATCCCCTTGAATACATGGCCAATTGCCTGGGGTGATGTTGCATTTAATCTCAATATTCAGAATGTAAGTGAAATATCTCCTGAAGTACTCCTATCCCTTCAAAGAATTAGAAAAAAAGTCATTGAAGAACAAGTTGGGGGCATCTCCGCTAATGCTGAAATGAAAGTTGCAAAGAATCCTGACCGAATCATGACATTTTTTGATCCAGTAAATGTAAAGAAGCTAGTCGCCTCAAGTAGTTCATATATGTCAAACAATTTAGCTATGAATCTTAAATTTGAGAAAACAGGAACATATCAATTACTTGATGAGTCTTATATTTCGTTGGCTAGAGGCAATTACTCAATCACCTTGGGCTCAAAGAAAAACTGGTGGGGTCCTGGCTGGATGGGTAGTACCGTCTTATCAACTAATGCAAGACCTATTAGAGGCCTTTCCATTGAAAGAAACTTTTCAGATCCATTTAAGAATAGTTTTCTATCATTTTTGGGAAGTTGGGACTTTGCTTTTATTCTAGGAGATATTAAAAATACAGGCTTAACCCCCCAACGTCGCTTTACTGCTTTGAGGTTAGGTATAAGGCCAATGGATAACCTTGAAGTTGGCTTTTCCAAGTCTGCTATCATTTGCGACAAAAATAATGGATGCGGATTTAGTAAACTCATAGATGGAGTTTTAGGGTCTGGGGATATATATGATCTCAGCACTTTAGACTATCGTCTTTCAGGGAAATTTAATGAAATTCCCTATGCAACTTATGGACAGATATCAGGAACCTCTATAGATAAATCAGTTGGGATATTTGGTTTAGAAACATGGGGTAACTTTCCTGATAGAAAAAACTTTGAATCTTATCGGGTTTTCACAGAATTCTCTTCCACAACATGTGGAATCTTTAGTGGTCAGAGTAAATATGGCTGCGCCTACCAAAACCAGGAATATCCGTCTGCCTATCATTATAATGGAAGCAATATTGCACAACCTCTTGATGGAGATTCTATGGCAATCTCGTTTGGTGGTATTTTAGTTCAAGATGATGCTCAGATATATAAGTCTACTCTCGCAATTGGAAGGATGAATAGAGGCTCACAACCAGGTTATTTGTTTACAAAAAATGAAACAGATTTCTTGAACTTCAATGTGGGTTATCAATTTGAATTGTTTTGGTATGAGATACCATTAGGAAGTTTTGATGTTGGACTAGGATTTGATATTTACAAAGATAAAAAGTCTGGATCATCAGAGAAAGAACCAAGAGTATATTTGGCGTGGACAAATACAATCGATCTTTCAGGTAATCAAAATAAGGAATTCTCTGATTATATTGATTTTATTGAAGCAGATGCTGACATGTCGGTGCTTGCTGAGGAAACAGTTAAAGACAAAGAAATAATCGATTTTGTATCTTTTAATGAAAGAGAGCTAAAATCAATAATAAACATAATAAACGATACAGCATTAGAAAGAGGTGATACTAGTTTTGCTAATTATTCGCCTGATCTTCAATCAACCAATGACATCATTGATCAATTATCTCAATCTTCTAATGATATAGGTCTATCCGAATACTTAAAATCAATGGATGAGACTATTTCTAATAGAAATTAATTTATTTTAATCCAATTACCTCTAGGTAACGATCACGAAGTCTTTTTGAGCGAGTCATATCACTCATTATTTCTCCATTGATGATAACAGTATCCGAAAAAGTCGATACCTCTAGTGGATCACCATCCCATAAGACAAGATCTGCACTTTTACCCACTTCAATACTTCCAAGAGAATCATCTAACCCAAATGCCTTAGCAACATTTATAGTAAGGGACTTTATAGCGTCATAAGAATCCATTCCATTAGCAACAGCATTTCCAGCGCCTTGTCGACTAAGGAAGGAGTTGTGTGCATCAGCTATACCGATCAATACACTAACCCCTGAGTTAGTTAGAATAGATGCAGCATCAATTCTTGCACCAATAGAGTCAAATGAGCTTGGAATATTATCCATCGGATCAATAATGACTGATATATTCCTTTCAGCCAATTGATCTGCGATTCTCCATGCCTCCTTAGCGCCGTGGAAAATGATATTGATTTCATGTTTTTTAGAGAATTCAATTATTCTTAACATATCACTGGCTCGATTGGTTTTTACTATCAAGGGCTTTTTCTTATCCAACAGGTCTGATAAAGCTTCTAGATCCCTTTCAGAATATTTTCCGGTATCAAAGAATCCTCCTCTCAAAATTAAGTTTCGCGATCTTTTGAACTGCTTTGCCTTCATAATAGCATCTTCCAGTTCCAGGAAAGTTGATGCTCTAGAATCTTGGATACCGCCCATT
>CAJVZI010000113.1 GCA_913020665.1 uncultured bacterium
TTAAGTAACTCATTATTAAAATTTTTACCCCATGAAGTGGTTCTATCACAAAAAATTGTTTATTCAAACTCCAAGTGGTACCTAGAATTTCAACCATTTATCACTCAAATTGAAGATTGGATGTTTGATCATGAGACTGCTTATCGAATACTTATATCGCATTTTAATGTTAAAAGTCTAAAAGGATTTGGTTGTGAGGATATGTTTATAGGTATATCTGCAGCTGGGGCATTGATGAATCATATAAAATCTAATCTGGTATCTTCTCTTGAGCATATTTCGAAAATATCTCCAGTTATAAGTGATGGTTTTATGGGTTTAGATTCATTTACAATAAAAAATTTAGAGGTTTTTCAATCTTTATCATCTCAAGGCACTCATGGAACGTTAATCGATTCTATAGATTCTACCATTACAGCAGGAGGTGGCAGGCATTTAAGGCGCTGTCTCATGAACCCACTTACTGATATAAAAAAGATAAGAAGTAGATTAAATATAGTAGAAGGATTTACGCATAATAAGACAACATTGAAAACTATAAAAGATCTACTTTCCAGAACATCTGATATCCAAAGAATACTGGGTAAGATAGGTCGGGGAAAAGCCTCGCCCAGAGATGTTTTTGCTCTTTCTGAAACTCTTGAGAATATACCAAAATGGAAGAAAGCACTATGCTCATCTAATAATAATTATTTAGATATACTTTCTGATTCTTTTAATGATACATCCCATATAGCAAAAGAAATAAAGAATATCATAAATAATACTCCACCAGTTCAGCTATCTCAGGGTGGGGTTATCAAAAGTGGTGTAGATAAAGATTTAGATGAGCTCCGTATGCTACTAAAAAATGGAAGGGAATGGATAGATACATTTCAAAGTACGATGCGTGAAGAACTAGATATCCCCAAATTAAAAATTGGCTTTAATAAGATTTTTGGCTATTACATTGAAATAACCAAGGTTCACCAAGATAAGGTTCCTGAATCGTTTATCCGAAAACAAACCCTTGTCAACTCAGAAAGATATATTACAGAAGAGTTAAAAGAATATGAAGAAAAGGTTCTCAATGCAGAGGAAAAAATATATGAGATTGAATCCCGAATTTTTTCAGAGATTTGTCAATTAATTCTTTCATACATAAGTGATATTCAAAATAATGCATCAGCAATTAATGAACTTGACCTATATAGCTCGTTTGCATCTTTAGCAATCAATAACCATTATGTTAAACCATCACTATCTATGAAGCCCTTACTAAATATAAAAGATGGAAGACATCCTGTCGTTGAACAATTATTGCCAGCAACTGAAAAATTCATTCCCAATAATATTACTATGGATGCAAGTAAAAACCAGATACACTTATTAACAGGACCTAATATGGCTGGAAAATCAACCTATTTAAGGCAGATAGGCCTTATCTCGCTTATGGCACAGATTGGGAGTTTTGTGCCTGCTAAAAGCGCTAGTATAGGTATTGTGGATAGGCTATTTACTCGTGTAGGCGCTAGTGATAATCTTGCTGGTGGCGAAAGTACCTTTCTTGTTGAAATGAATGAGGCTGCTAATATACTTAATAATGCAACGGATAATAGTCTGATATTACTCGATGAGGTTGGTCGAGGAACATCAACATATGATGGACTATCTTTAGCTTGGGCAATCACAGAATATCTACATAACACTGATGGTATAAGAGCAAGAACTATTTTTGCAACACATTATCATGAACTTACAGATCTTGAAAATACTCTTGAGCGCTTGGAAAATCATCATGTAGAAGTAAAAGAATTTGGTGAGTCCATAATATTCCTCAGATCAATAGCTAAAGGTGCTGGTGATAAAAGCTATGGTATACATGTCGCTAAAATGGCTGGCCTTCCTAGCTCAATAATACTTCGAGCTTCAGAGATACTAGATCATCATATTCAACAATCATTAAAAGATGGCAGTCATCATCCTCAAGACGCGTCAAATCAATTAACATTTTTTCAAGAAAGAGAATCTAAGTTACGTGAAAAAATAAATAAGGTTGATTTGAATTCAATGACGCCATTAGAAGCCCTAGCATATCTTAATGAACTTAAAAAAGAATACGATCAATAAATTATTTTTAATAATCTTTTTTAATTCTTTAATAATTGGAGAAGGAATATGGGTGAAATATGGTTGGGAATTATTTGACCATGTTACTGACGCAAGATCAGCTGGCATGGGTAATGCGAATACTGGATATAACTTTCATTCCGTATCATCTTCTCTAACAAACCCTGTTTTTTCCAATACTATTGTTAAAGACATAACACTCACTCATCAATCTAGATTTGGAGGTATTGTTAATAGTGACATGGTTGGTTTCCAATTGGGTAGCAATGCAAGAATTATAAATATGAACTTACTTTATGAGGGTGTATCCCAAATTCCAGATACGAGGAATATGTTATTAGACTGGGGGTTAGATGGACAGTTTGGTACTAATGACTTAGGAGAAGGGAATGGGGTTTTGGATGAGGGCGAACGTTTAGATAAAGAACAATTACGTTATTTTAACCAACATCAAATTGGCTTATATGGTGCAATTATGTCAAAGATAATGGGCTTACCAATTGGTATAGGTTACAAAGTATTATCATATTACTTAGATGAGCATTTTGCTTTAGGAGTCGGACTAGATTTTGGATATATTAAAAAAATAAAAAATATATCATTAGGGATTGTTATTAGGAATGCACCTGCTTCTGGTTTAATATGGGACAATGGGACAATTGAAGGGACTATGCCTTCATTATCAATTGGAATACATAGACCATTTACGATAAGTGTAAAAAACACTTTATTCGTAATGAATCCCATGTTAGATATTGATGCATCATTGTCAAATACAAATCTAGATTCTCAAATTAGATTCGGTGCATTTTCAATTGATGCTTCTTATGGGTTTGAAGGGGTCTATAATGATAAGATTATGATACGTGCCGGGAGGAATTCAGTTAATAATTTAACGGGGGGTATTGGTTTAGCATGGGATGGCTTAAGGGTTGATTATGCATTTCTTTCGACT
>CAJVZI010000114.1 GCA_913020665.1 uncultured bacterium
TATAATCAAAAAGATTTTAAAATTAATAAATAGAAAATATTTATCTTTTATCATGAATTCTCAAAACTTAATGGTTATTGACCCCGCATTAGAGGTCCCAGAAATAGAATCTTTTAATGGAATTGTTGCCAGGTCACCTATAAAGGCAACCTACCACCTGCCTGCTATACACTCTCCAGTCTCTATGCATGGACAAGTAAACAATACCCGCGGTATAATCCTGATGGGCAGTGCTGCATCAGTACATGACGAATACGAATGGATGAATGATATTGAAAAAGTGATAAATAAGGCAATTGAAAAACAACTACCAATACTCGGTATTTGCTTTGGGCACCAGTTCTTGGCTCATTTATTTGGAGGGAAAGTTGACTATCTATGGAATACTACAAAAAAAAGGGGCATCAGAAAGGTTCAAACTCTAGAAAATAATCTATTGGTCGAACCACAAGAGGACTTTTTGGTCTATTCTCATCAAGAAGGAGTTACAATATCTCCAAAAGATTTTGAAGTTTCAGCCAAAAGTGAAATGGTTCATATTGAAGGTATGGTTCATAAGGAATTGCCAATATGGAGTTTCCAACCTCATATTGAATCCTCTCGTGCATTTGCAACCAGGATCGGAGTAAACTCAAAAGACTTTGAAAAAACCAGATCTTATAGCTCACTATTACTTGAATCATTTTTAAATAATCTCAAATATTAACCTAATGAAATTCATCAACATCGGTTTAATCGCTTCCATTTCCTTTTTCTCCTGTGCTCCGCATTCATCACTATTGACCAATAAAGGAATCCCATCGGTTAAAGGTAAAATAAATAAACTTATTGCTGAATCTGATCTAGGTGTATCAATTGGTATCAAGGTCATTTCTATTGAAGATGATAAAACATTGTATGAACTCAATAGTAATAAATTATTTATGCCAGCAAGTAATAATAAACTTTATACATGCGCAGCTGCTTTACATTATTTAGGTAGAGACCATATATTCAAAACAACTATTCTAAAAAACAATAATGATCTTGTCTTAAAGGGTGGTGGAGATCCTGACCTTTCAATAGAGCAACTTGATTCTCTTGCGCATGCCACCGCAGAGATCGTTGAAGATGTTAATACATTATATCTGGATGCGACTCTTTTGGACTCAATGCATTATGGAAATGGATGGATGTGGGATGAAGGATCCTGGTGGTATGCAGCACCAATAGGAGCGCTATCTGTTAATGATAATTGCATTGATTTTCATATAGAACCAGGAAAACTAGGACAACCTGCCATAATAGATCATTTTCCAAAAACTGAATATATATCTCGATCAAACAAAACGACCACGGTTGATAGTAATATAGAGCTAAAAAAGCTAAAGATCGAGCGAGACTGGGTAGGAAGAACAAACCACTTTTCAATGACTGGGGAGATAGCCATAAGCGATAGCAGCGATACACTGCAAAGGAATATTCATGACCCAACTTTATTTACAGGTACTCTTTTTAAAGAATCCCTAGGTAAATATGGAGTACAAGTAGGTCAGATAAAAAGAGGGACCAAGATAGACGATTTAGAAACAATAGCGATCCATAATTCAGACCCACTGCTCGCATCAGCTACAAACTTAATGAATGAGAGTGATAACCTTACAGCTGAAATATTTATAAAAATAATAGGAAGAGGGCATAAAATTCAGGGAAATTGGAAAGACGGACTTGACAGTGTAAAAACATTACTATCTGATTCTGCGGGTATTGATACAGCGAGATTAAGATTAGTTGATGGTTCTGGAGTGTCTAGATACAACCTTACTAGCCCTGATCAATTGACAAGATTTTTAAAATGGTCTTTTCAAAGTAAATATAAAGACGATTTCATATCCACTCTGGCTACAGGAGGTAATAAAAATGGAACCATGGAAAAAAGATTAGAAAAAGAAGGAAATCTTGTTAGAGCGAAAACAGGTGGCCTATCAGGGGTGAGTAATTTGTCTGGATATATCTTCTCGCCAAAACATGGCCCCCTAGCATTTTCTATTCTTATAAGTGGCTATACGGGTAGTTCTTACCAAGCGATCCAACTTCAAAACAAAATAGTTCAAATGTTTGCACATGATTAAACCAAGACAATTAAAGCAAAACTCAAAGATCGGTATTGTTAGTCCATCTTACTGGCTAAATGAGGAGGACCTGAATAAAACAGCAGGGTATTACTCTGATATGGGCTATAGGATAAAATTAGGATCAAGTAATCAATTGAAAAATGGACCATTTGCTGGAAGCCCAGAACAACGTGCAGAAGATATTAATGCTATGTTCGCTGATCCATCTATAGATGCTATCTTTTGCGCTCGTGGTGGATATGGGTGTAACAAGGTATTGCCACTAATTGATTATGAACTAATCAAAGAGAACCCAAAGATCTTTATGGGATTTAGTGATATAACAGCATGTTTGAATTCAATTACACAAAAGACCAAAATGGTCAGTTTCCACGGTCCGATGCTGGTAAGTAACAAAAATGGTCCAATTGAATTTAATATGAGGATCATGCAACAGATCCTAAGTGGTGCCTCCAATATGATAATTGATACACCAGAGGAAACGCCTGGGCGCATACTAAAATCAGGAGTTGGAACAGGGCCATTATGGGGTGGGAATATCACACTACTGATAAATCGACTTGGAACTGAGGATAGTATAAATACAGATGGCGTCATCTTATTTCTTGAGGACATCAATGAATATTTATATTCTTTTGAAAGAATGCTGATACATATGAAAAATGCTGGTATGTTCAATAAAATAGCGGGACTAGTGTTTGGAGAATTGAAAGATATGAAAGAAGAAGATATCCCTTTTGGTAGATCATCAGATGAAATAATCATGGATATTTGCGGTGAATTAGAGATACCGATCGTGTCAAACTATCCTTGCGGGCATGGGAAATACCAAGCTACACTACCCATATCTATTCCAGCTGAATTAAATG
>CAJVZI010000115.1 GCA_913020665.1 uncultured bacterium
ACAGAATGATATTCCCCTCCAAAAAGGTCATTTACCAATCCACGTGTACGAATTTCAATGCGCTTGACCTTCTTAAGGATCTGCTTAGGGATCATTTTCTATCTAGGGAACTTCTATTACTTCAAATAATCTTTGTATTACATCTTCAGGTGTTAATTCTTCAGCTTCCGCTTCATAGGTCAGGATAATACGATGTCGTAATACATCAGCACCAATATATCGAATATCTTCAGGAGTTATATAGCCACGATGTTCAGTGAATGCCCGAGATTTAGCAGCCCGAATAAGATTAATAGTTGCCCTAGGAGAAGCCCCAAAGTCAATAATCCCATCAAGGTCTTTTAGCCCAAAGTCTTTTGGATTCCTGGTTGCAAAAATTAGATTTAAAACATAATCCTCAACTTTTTCATCAACATAAATATCATGGATAATGGCCTGCGCATTTAATATTTCTTCAGGCGTAATTACAGAATCCATTGAGTTTGAATCCATTGGTTTTGTATTCTGTCGCAAAACTAATCGTTCTGAATCATGATCTGGATATTTAACTATAAGTTTGAACATGAAACGATCAACTTGGGCTTCAGGCAATGGATATGTACCTTCCTGTTCAATTGGATTTTGAGTGGCCATAACAAGAAAAGGAGAGTTTAGGTTAAAAGTATTTTCACCTATCGTGACTTGCCTTTCTTGCATCGCTTCTAAAAGTGCACTCTGAACCTTTGCTGGTGAACGATTAATCTCATCAGCTAAAATTATATTTGAAAAGATAGGCCCCTTTCTTGTGTCAAAACTTCCTGTTTTTTGATTATAGATCAATGTCCCTAGTAGATCAGCAGGTAGCATATCAGGAGTAAACTGGATTCTTTGAAATTCAGTCTTAATTAACTTAGCGAGTGTTTTTACAGTCATTGTCTTGGCAAGTCCTGGAACACCTTCTAATAATATGTGTCCATTTGATAAAATAGATATGATTATCTTACTTATTAATTCATCTTGACCAAGAATAACTTGGTTCATACCCTTTTTAAGATCATCTATAAAACTAGATGATTTAGAAATCTTATCATTGATCTCTGATAAACTAAAGTCACTCATAGAATTTTATTTAAGATGTGATATGCTTTAATGCGGGAATTTCTTCTATGCTTTTGCCTAGATATTCAATCTCGAATTTGACTGATGGAGATAATTCATGATCAGGGAATTTTTTTAGAAAACTTTCATATTCTACTTGCGCACTTTTTGTATCATTTAGGACATTAGCATAGATATATCCTATCATAAATAGTGCATGTGGTTCTTGTTCTGACCCAACAAATTTTTCACTTACCTTTCTATATTCCTGAATTGCAGTTGTGAAGTCTCTAAAATCATTCATGTATATATCGCCTAACATATACTGAGCCTTAGGTGTTAATTCATGTTGAGAGTATTTCTCTGTCATGTACATTAAGTGATCTACAGCTTCTTTTAATAATTTTTGTTTTCGAAGTGATTCAGCTTTATTTAGTATATATTCTGGAAATTCATTTATCTGTGCCTGTGCCTCTTTACCTTGAATGGATTTTCCATATCTTTCAACTGTATTTTGTAACTCAATAAAACCAGATTCGAGATCATTTTTCCAATTAAGATAAATCGAAGCCAGTTTGTATTGTGCTTTTGATGCCAAGCTATCATTAGGGTATTCTTTCAATAGAGTTTGAAGATCCCTTATGGCCAAATCTATCTGATTATTTTCAGTATTTTGCTGGGATGAATCAAAAAGCTCTGTTGATGTCTTCGTGCAACTCGCTACTAGCAATAATCCTAGTATAGCTAATGTATATTTAATTTTCATTATCTTCCTTTAATTAAAAGCTGCGGAAATTAATGACTGTTTCTTTCCACGTAAAGTATTTGCTAGAACTTAAATGCAATCAATATTCAAGAGTTCCATATTCGATTTATTAAAATAAATTCTGAACTCCAATATTAAATTGTTGTTTATTATGATCATCGATCTGAATCGCGTAGTCAAACCTAGCTGGCCCTAGGGGAGTTTCAAAGGTCAAACCTAAACCCACGTCCCACCTCATTTTGCCAATGAGATTATAATTTGATGGCTCGTCAGATAAAAATCCTCCATCAGAAAATAATGTCATTCCAAATGATTTATAGACATGTTGTCTAAGCTCAAAATTTGCCATTAACCTTGTAATACCGCCATTTGGTTCTCCTTGTTCATTTACGCTGAATTTGAGCACTTGCCACCCTCTCATTGATGTACTTCCACCAAGATAAAATTTTTCAAAAGAATAATCTTCATATGTTTGACTCCATTGCCATAGTCTCCCATACTGTATACGCATTGCACATACAGGACCTTTGGATAAAGAATAATAAGATTGCAATGTTACATCTGTTTTAAAATAATCTCGTGAACCATCAAAACCTGCTTTCTTAATTAAGCCCTGAAGTAAATATCCTTTTTTTGTAAAAAGAGGGTCATCCTTTCGATCAATATTGATCTTCAATGATATTGATCGTTCTTCAATATTTTCCTCCGATCTATCCGAAAAACGCTCCCAAATTGTTCTGGTTTCAAAATATGATCTACCCATTAGTTGAACACGCTGAGCAAGATTAGCACCAAAACGATCTATACCTTCTGGGAAATCAGTTTTTTTACCAAAAATAAATTTTTCATAGTATCCAATTATTTTTGTTGGAAATCTTATGCCTAAAAACCAATTTGTTGAAAGACTTGCATCATACCTAAGTCTAGAAGCGACAAAGCTAGTATCTATGGTGAACCCAGCTAATAGTTTCATAGAAAATTGTTTAGGAGAGTTTAGGAACGCACGGTCCCGCCATTCAATTATTGCACTAACCGCATCTATTTCATTAGCACCATCTGCAAAGCTGATTGGAACCAAACCACCAGAGGAATTCCATTCTCTCTGTTTGTACCTTTTTAAATCAATAAAAATATC
>CAJVZI010000116.1 GCA_913020665.1 uncultured bacterium
GAACCTTCTGTTATATTTTCCGCTATGGTAAAGTGGTCTATCATTTGAGACCAATTAAGAGACAAAAATTGTACGGAATTTGGATCAAAATGAATGTCCATCTCAAAGGATAGTAGGTTATCTCCATTCAAAATTGATATCGGAATAGATAGTTCCTGCCCTGGGTAGAATGAATTATTTTGAATTTGAAACTCTCCACCTCCAGCTAATAATGTCTGATTTGTGTAAGGAAGTGAGTCAATCAGCTCTGCTGTATATTGCCCAATGATAGAAGCATCTAGGGCCGTAACAGTGCCATCAGTTGTTACATCTGCTGCTACCATTTGATTATAGTTAAATTCTTCTAATCCTACCAGATAACGAAGCACCATAGATCCATCATAATAGCTAACAGTATCGTTGAGGGTCACGTCTCCAAGTTTAGAATGAGAAATCAAAACACTCCCATTTGTCAGGATGAAATCCTCACTGAGCTCATTAATATCCAATTGGATAATATTTACGGGTATAGTTCCAACGCTGAGGGTTTCAGGTGCATAAAATTGTAACTTAAATAATACTCCATTTGTCGTTATTGAATCAGACCCATAAACGCCAGTTAAAAGAACATCATCCTGAGCGTTAGAAACGAAACTCCATTCTTGATTCCCAACGAGTGTCTCGTTTGTATCAATCCCTAAAAATTCTAAATGACTCTGAAAGCCATCTAATCTAATACCTACTGAAAATAAATCAACATCTTGCAGATCAACATTGACCGGGACTTCTATTGTATCTCCAGCAACGCCTGGGTAGATACTAGCTTCAACATGTGAAACTGAAACGCCTAGAATATTTTGCATGATCGGAGCACTATCCTCGCTCCAACTTGCTCCATGCAATTGTCCATCATTGGAATTCGAGGTTAGATCATTAACAAGATTTCCCTGGCCCTCATTAAAACTCCAATAACCAACCAATCCTTGTTCATCACCATATAGTTCTGTATTCATAATACTTTCTATTTCATCTGAAGTTAAAGCCCGTGCCCAAAACCTTACCTCATCCAAAAAATTTATTGTCTCAGAGCCAGAATCGAAGACTCCACCCATTACTATTGATGCATCATTATCTGTATATGCCTGTGAGGGGAGATTTGTAGAATCAGAGGTAATACCATTCACATACAATTTTGTATAGTTGCCTGATTTAACGGCCGTTAAATGATTCCACTGATTATTATCAACTTGGGTATTTCCATAAGCATGAAAAACGCTGGATCCATTTCCAAAAATAAATACCGGCAAACCGCCATTACCTGAAGACGGAATAATTTCAAAATACCTACTGCCATTCTTTTTTTTGATGATGCTGGTAGATGATTCCACTAGCTCGGAAGATTTATACCAAAATTCTATTGAAAAATCTCCGGTGCCAAAATTGAGACTATTGCTGTGGTTTATCATAAGACTATCATTTGTACCATCAAAATGAATAGAATAATTAGTCTGGGAAAAACCAAAACAGATGATAAAACATATCAATAAAAATATTTTTTTCATTTTACTTAACATTGTTGATACAAAATTTATTAGAAATAATTGTATTTAAGAATTACTTAGATGATCTAGTATAAGTATTAAATCAAATATATTTGATATTCCATCAAAATTTAAGTCTGAGTAATAATTATAAGGATTTGAATTACTATCCAAAAGTCTAGACACCAAATTTGAAACATCAAATAGGTTTATGATTCCATCATTATTTATATCTCCTATATCAAATGGATAAATAATATTAAAGAGGAAATCATATGCTTCATTTTTTATCGAATCAAAATACTCATTCGGCCCATTAACCCAATCCCCATTGGATGTACCCCAATATTCATGAGGTAATCCCTCCTCAGCATATAAGGTGTTAGATATATTCAAATCATTTAAGTGTTCGTGAATAAGACCTGAGCCAAATACAATTGGTAAGAAAATATCTATTGTAAAAGGAAATCCCGATTCAAATGGTACAACACTGTCAGAAGTGCCGTGAAACATAATAGTAGGGATAGTATTATTTTCATCAATGTAGTCTAAGTCACCAATCGCACCCCAACAGTTTATGGCTCCATCAGGCTTGCTATTATGCTCAAATTCATTGCCTTCACAATCGATACAACCCAAATCAGGATCATCACCTCCGCCATAGGTTGATTCTGGTCTTTCATCTTCCTCCATATAGGTTAGGTGAAAACCAATGAATGAGCCAGCACTAGAACCCCAGACAAAAATCTTATCGTAATCGATCCGGTATTGCACATGATTTTCTCTTAAATATCGAATAGCAGCACTTGCGTCTTGCACCCCTCTATACACCGCTCTCTCTCCACTATAACCGCTTAAAACATTTAACCCAAGCCGGTAACTAATACTAACAGCAACATATCCCCTCTTTGCTGACTCTATCGATAGAGCAACCATATCATCAGCTTCATTATCTCCACTAAAGAACGCACCAGAGTGAATGAATATTATTACAGGTCTATTTGAAATCGTATCTCCAACAGGCTCATAGATATCCATTTCAAGATTTATATCTACGGTATTCCACTCAAATAAAAAAAGAAAAGGAAGGTCCGGTGCGTTGCCGTAAATAACATCTTCAGTTTTGACTACATCATTAAAAATCGTATCACGATAACGCATTTGGGATTGAGCGATCGTAATAATAAGCAAAAATATTAAAAAAAATTTAGCTTGGCACCTATTCATAATCTTTAATCTTAAAAATAATTAAAATTGAATGTTTATAAATGAAAAACCCCACTCAAAGCGGGGTTTTTTATTTATAATTTAAAATTAAGAGGTAGTTATTTTTGTTTGTTCTTCAAGTACATCGTAAGCCTTGTATGTTATATTTACAAAACTGGGATTACTACCTAGAACTTGATCGTAAAACTCACTATTTAAATAATCCTCCATCGCCTGACGATTCTCCC
>CAJVZI010000117.1 GCA_913020665.1 uncultured bacterium
AGATATCTTCCAGACATATTTGAAATTAAATACTCAATTTCATTTTTATTAATCATCCCATCTAATCTCTTTAGTTCCTGATCAATAGTCACATTATTACGTTGTGAATTTGTATGTTCATTCCACCTCACATAATCCAAATGCAACCCATCGATATCATAATTCCGTACAATTTCCATAGCGACATTAGTGGTGTATTCTCTTACTTCCTCAAGTCCAGGGGATAGTGAACGATATGAACTCATTGGAATTCCGTTTTGATCTCTACAGATCCACTCCGGATGCTCAGCAGCAGGACTTCCATCATATGTACTAGAGGTTTGAAAAACGTTAAACCAAGCATGCAATTCAAGACCTCGTAAGTGAGCCTCTTCTACAGCAGCAGCCAAAGGATCGTAGCCAGGATTTTGGTAACCAGCATAATATCCCCAAGGCTCATATGACGACTCATAATAGGCAGTTCCACCTTGACGCACCTGAAAAATAACTGCATTCATATTGGCATCAACGTGATCATCCATAATCTTTCTCAAACGATACAGATTCTGACCGCTATTTTCGTATCGATTAATATGATCCCAGGTAATTACCCAAGTGGAACGGAATTCAGTATTACTGGATGAACTCCATGCTAACGAAATTATAATTAAGAATAACGGCCATATTATTCTATTGAAGTAATACATGATATATCGTTTTTAACTGGTTTGTTAACAAGCTTTGAAACCTTATGATATCTTAATCTAATGTCTTGATTATTATATAATGAATCGAACTTAATGCTGTGATCGAGAAAGGACTTGATATGGTTTTGTTCGATAATCAAAGGCATTCGATGGTGGATGTTGCTAATATTGGAATTAGCAGATTTGGTAATTATCGTAAAGGATTTTATATCCTTCCAGCGAGTCCATAATCCAGCAATAGGTAAAACATCATGTTCACCGTGTATATAGTAAGGCTGTTTACCGCTATCGGTTTGAACCCATTCGTAATAGCCACTAGCAATAACAATGCACCTGCTCGCATTAGTAAGCCCCTTGAAACTGGGTTTTTCTTGTACAGTCTCAATCCTCGCGTTGATAAGATTTGTCGCGAATTTACTATCCTTTGACCAGCTGGGGATCAACCCCCAATGCATATTTTTCATTTGATATTTTTCATCCGCGCTTACTACAACTGGCGAGTATTGGGTTGGACAAATATTATAACTAGGTTGGATAGATATAGATGGACTTTGTATTAAATCAGCTTGAAATAGTTTCTCGATGTCTTCAAATGAATTTTTATTAACATACCTCCCACACATAAACAATCACTCAGTAATTTTTTCTGAATTTTTTATCATTTGACTTGAGCAAATGTATTTACGATAGCTACTCCAAAAACAATTAAAATTAAACCCAAAATAGACTGCCACTGAAGAGCTTGCTCATAAATAAAATAACCTAGAATAGATATCAAGAAAACTCCTAAGCCGGCCCATGTAGCGTATACTATTGCAATTGGAATGCTCTTTAGTGCAAACGTAAGGAAATAAAAAGCAAGGATGTAAGCTATCGTAAGACCAATTGTTGGAATAGGTTTTGTGAAATTTTCAGAGACTGGAAGCAACATGGTGCCTATCACCTCTGAAATCACAGCAACAAAAAGGTAAACGTAAGCCATACTTTAGATCTAGTTTTTATTAATGGTTTTATAATTTTTTAAGGTCAATATTATCCAACCAATTTTTAATTTTGCTTACAACATCTTCTAAGCAACCATCTACAAAGGGAGACCGTAATCCTGCGAGCTTAATGAGATTGGTAAACGAAAGGCTCCCACCTGCCTCACACAGCTTTAAGTAATTCTGCCAAGATTCTTCTTTGTTATTTTGGCTATTGATCCAAAATTGGAAGGCACAGGTTTGTGCAAGGGTGTAATCAATGTAATAAAAAGGAAATCTATAAATATGGAAAACTCATTGAAACTAAAGATTAATAATGAGACTATTTGATTTAATTAAGAGAAAGTTATTTAAACAATATCCAACACTATTAGTTGATTGTGTCCGTGATAGAGAATGGTATGAGAGAAAATATGGGAAAGAGATTAGTAAATATATGACTTTTCCTTCAGAGTCTAATAAAAGTATAATAGACCAAATAAATGATGATTTATATAAGAAAAAATAATACAAAATAAATGAAATCTATCTCCACTCAATCCTAAAATTCAATGTCAAGAAAACAAAATTTAAAAAATTTAAGAACTGAAAAAGATGGAATAATAATACTTAGATCTCTAGTAGAAGGATTTATGGTTCCTGATACTGATCAAAGAAGATATCTATATAAAATAGTAGATATAGACTATAGAAAATATTCAAGAAGTATTGATGGTATAATATTACATGTATCATCATTCGAAAAAGTTTCTTCATCAAAAGATTTTACATTTGTTGAGATTAAAACAACCAATTCAAGTAGTGTAAAGGAATTACCCTATGGAGTATTCTTTGGTTTTACAAAGAATGAGGAAGACTTATTTAAACAGTTAGATAATTATAGACTATGTATCGTTCACACAGGGTTAAAAGATTATTATTTAATGAATTTTGAAGAATATGAATCTTTAATTCAGAATAAAAGAATTCAATATCAAATATCTTTTCGAAGTAAGAAATAAACTAAACCTCTCTCCATTCAACCCTAAAATTCCCAATTCCATCCATAATTGGTTGGTGATAAAACTTATCTCTCTTTTCCATTTTCTTAATTATTGAATGAACGGTAGTTCTACTTTTCCCAATTTTGTATCCATTTTTTCTTAAGTAGGTATGAATTTTAG
>CAJVZI010000118.1 GCA_913020665.1 uncultured bacterium
GCACGTGGCTAGCGGGGTCGATAACATCCGGGCGAAACCAGGCCAGGTCAATAATTGCCATGAAAATTGGAAAATCATTTTCCATTTGAAATTTTTTGTTCACACTATCTGTCGCCATAATCACATCACCATTTGCTTTTAAAATAATTTCCGTAAGCTGAATTTTAATTTTATCAAATAATATTGTAGCAGCATGGAGTCTTTCATATTTTTCCTCTTCCCAATATATTGGCCCAACCGGATAAGCTGTAAGATTACACCATGAACTAAGATTTTCTAATTTCTTTTTAAGGTTATCAGCTTTTAAAAGGTTTTCTGAAGAAATAATATCTAATGTCTCTTGTTTATTACACCATCTAGAGAAAAAAAGTGATTGCACTAATAATGGTAGATCTTTTTCTAAACCTTTTGCAAATCGAATAATAGCTTTGCTCCCTCTGTCATCCTCTCTGAACACATTTAAAAATCTACCACGTTGAAAAATAGGATCATCCGACCATGGAAACGGCACACCACTCTCTCTTAACAGTCTAATATTTTCACGTTCTTTGCAAAAGGAAAAAAATGCAGAAACAGGGTCCTCTATTTGCAGTCCATTTAGGGCCGAAGCATAGGGATTAAAAAAAGGGTTATCTACCATCTTCAACAAATCCCTTCCAATTACGCATGTAATCAATAAAGACATCGCCAAGATCAGCTTCTTTTAATTGTTTTACCGTAAACGGTCCAGGCTGTGGGCTATAATCCTTATCCCAAAGATTATTAGGCCAATCAGGATACGGAATTCCAACTCTGGCTACCGCTGCTAAATCCGCTCCTTGTTTAAGTATATTTTTAGCATCTTTGCAGGTCCAGATTTTTCCTGAGCTAATTACCGTTGGTAAATTGGTAATGTTTGTTGTAAACCACTCTGTTAATGTTTTTGAATCTTCAGGGTAATGCTTTGATGTTTTGTAAATATCCCAGCAAGATAGATGCAAAAAATCAATATACTCATCACTTAATATTTTGGCTAGTCTCATACTATCATCTAAGATTATTCCTATATCACTTATCTCTGGAGATATCCTTGCACCAATAATAAAATGCTCAGGAACAAAACCTTTAATTGATCGATATATCTCTATCAAAAATTTTGAACGGCCAGTTATATCTCCACCCCATTCATCCTTACGAGTATTTGTTTTTATTCCTAGGAACTGTGTGATTAAGTACCCATGCGCTCCATGAATTTCGACTCCATCAAAACCAGCTTTTACACACCTCTCTGCTGCAAGTGTAAAATCTTGAATGATTCTATTTATATCACTCAAAGAAGCAGGACGGGTAAACCCGCTTGAAGAATCTTTACAGGGTATTTTACTAGCAGATATTGGTATCTTACCGGTCAAAGACTCAGGAGATCTCATACCACCATGAAATAATTGCGCAAATATTAGACCGCCATTATCATGGACTAGACTAACAAGCTTACGAAAGTTTTCTATGTGCCTATCATGATATAATCCGATTTCGCCTTCCCAACCTTGTCCATCTTCTGAAACATTGGCAGCTGCAGTAGTTACTATTCCAAACCCGCCTTCTGCTCTACGATTAAGCCACCTGATCTCTTGATCTGAAATCGATCCATCCTTGTGACTCTGTTTATTTGTCATCGCAGCAAGTACTGTACGATTTCTTGTAACATGACCAGTGCGGGGAAATGTAAAAGAGTCCCCAGGTTTAGCTTTTTCTTTTTTAATCATGATGATTAATTATACATCCCTATCGCTTTCCCAATTGGACCAGCAGCTCATATGCAACCTTTGGTCTATTGGTAATCACACCGCTTGCGCCAATACTGAACGCTTTTTTCATATCTTTATAATTATCTACCGTCCAATAATGCACCTCCAAACCTTTAGATTGCATCCTATCTATCCAATCTGATTTTTTAAGCCCATACCTTTCTACCTTTTTGGAATAAAATGGCATCTGAAAAGCATTAAACGGAATCTTATACCATGGAAGCTTTCCAAAATATATCATTCTCATTATATCACTCTTTGACGCTGCTGTAGCAATCTCATTTTTTGAAACTTTTCTAAATTCTTTGATTACACTGTAATAAAATGAGACAAAAAGTGTCTTATTTTTCATTTGATATTTTTTTATCAACTCAACTAAATCAGATAGTCCAAGTTTTCTATTGTCTTTTATTTCAATATTTATTTTTTCATTTTTAAAGTTTTTAAACACCTCTTCAAGTGAAGGTATTTTATAGCCTTTGTCCCGATATAAATAGTTTCCACTTGAATCAGAAAAGTTGTATGCAGCATCTAGGGATTGTATTTCGTCAAAAGACATTTGTGTTATATCCTTATTGACCCCTGTTATTCTTAGTAAGTTTCTATCATGTATTACAACCCAGACTCCATCCATTGACCTCCAAATATCCAGCTCTATTATATCTGCACCATGATCTAAAGCGAGTTGAAAGGCTTCAATGGTATTTGGAGGAAGATCCAGAGAAGCTCCTTGGTGTGCAATAATATGCGGACAAGGACAATCAAAGTAAGATTGATTCTTTTTATCTGAACCAATGATTAAGCTGTTAAAAATGATATTTATTATTAATAGGTAATGAAATAAAACAGCTGAGTTATAAAACAATATCTTATAAAATTTGAATTAATAATCAATCGGGTCAAACATAGTCCCAATCTCTGTTGTTCCATTGGCCCTATAACGTTGACCTGTTTCTAGGTCTTCAATGATCCATTTCGTTGGGCATTTCGTTTTAATAATTAGCTGAACGGATTTTTCTAATT
>CAJVZI010000119.1 GCA_913020665.1 uncultured bacterium
TAATATAATCGTGATTAACCAGGTGACTAACGATTGGTGCCATTCCATGATATCTTAGTCCACCAGCGTGAAAACCAGATGGTACGAACTGAGAACCAAGGGTGTGCATCTTCACAAGTGGTGTCATGCCACCAGTATCCCCAAAGTCATAGGCATACTTTCCTTTTGTAAGGGATGGGCATGCAGATGGTTCAATCGCTCTGAGCTCTATAGACTCTTTATCTCTTAGTGCTTTACCAAGAAATGGAAATGCAATTCCAGCAAAATTACTACCACCGCCAGTACATCCCACAATTGTATCTGGATATTCATCGATTTTCGCAAGCTGCTCCATCGCCTCTTGACCGATTATTGTTTGGTGAGTTAGAACGTGATTCAAAACCGACCCCAATGCGTATTTTGTATTAGAATCTGAAACGCATTTCTCTACAGCCTCTGAAATTGCAATACCAAGGCTTCCTGTAGAATTTGGATCTTTAGACAGTATATCTCTTCCAACCTCTGTGTACTTAGATGGACTTGCGATGCAGTTAGCGCCAAATGCCTCCATCATAGCTTTTCTATATGGTTTTTGGTTGTAGCTTATTTTTACCATAAACACATCAAGATCAATACCGAACTTTGAACATGCAAAGGCCAACGAACATCCCCATTGCCCGGCTCCAGTTTCCGTAGTGAGTTTGTCTATTCCTTCGTTTTTGTTATAATACGCTTGCGCAATTGCTGTATTAGGTTTGTGGCTTCCCGTTGGACTGACACCCTCGTATTTATAAAAAATTTTCGCTGGCGTGTCTAGGGCCTTTTCGAGTGATCTAGCTCTATAAAGGGGAGTAGGTCTGTAAAGTCTGTAGATATCCCTAACTTCATCTGGGATGGTTATATACCTATCCTGACTAACTTCTTGCCCTATCAGCTCCATTGGAAATAATGGGGAAAGGTCATCAGGTCCTACTGGTTCCTTTGTACCTGGGTGCAAGACCGGTGAAAGTGGCTCAACTAGATCAGCACCTATATTGTAAAAGTTCTCTGGGATACTATCCTCAGAGAGGATCGTTTTAATATTCATAATTAACCTCTATTATTAATTTGCGTGAAATACCTACGCAAGCTGTTTATTTATTTGTAATTGTTTTTAGTTGAAGACGTACGAGTACGTATTAAATGGAAATATATGGCCGGGAAGGCCACCAGATAGCTGAGAAGTTTTTATATGTCAGTATAAATCCCACGTTGTAGATTAGAAAAAAATATTATTAATACCAAACAATAAGGTATCTTAATTTCAATTATGAAAAAATTGCGGTTCATTTCTATCATTATTCTTGGTATTTCTCTGACCTATTCTCAGCGTGTCATTGGTTATTACCCCCAGTGGGTTCAGGGATCATTTACTCCAGATAAAATAGACTACAGCGTCATAACACACGTTCTACATTCTTTTGCGTGGCCCGATGAAGAAGGTAATATCCTACACTACGATAACATGCTATCTCAGTCTATCAATAATACTGTGCATGAAAATGGTGCAAAAATACTACTGGTATTTGGCGGGTGGGGGCAATCCTGGGGTTTTCCATCAACAGTATCGACACCTGAGATAAGAGCTGTCTTCATAAATAATATTATAGATATATGTGAGACCTATGGCTATGATGGTATTGATATTGACTGGGAGCAGCCTGTTAATTCGATTGAGAAAAATAACCTAACTAGTTTTATAACAGAACTCAGGGAAGCTTTTGATGCAACCCATCCAGAGTGGATAATATCAATGGCTATTCCAGTATCTAATTGGTCAGGACAGCACTATGACTTTACACAATTAAAACAATCGGTAGATTTTTTCAATGCAATGACCTATGACATACACGGTTCTTGGACTAGTCATGCGGGTCACAACTCACCGTTGTACCCTTCGCCTCCAGGTGATCCAGAGGGTTCAGTTAGTACAGGAATTGACTATCTCGTAAACACAAGAGGAATCGAATCGTCTAAGATAAATGTAGGAATACCATTCTATGGAAAAGAGTACAATGCCTCTGATATAAATCAGCCATTTACAGGAAGTGATGTGGCAAAATTGTATAATGAATATCACGGTCTTATTAACAATGGATGGGAATATGTATGGGATAGTGATGGTCAGGTGCCCTATCTAAAAAGTGACACACAAAATAAGATCATTACAATCGATGATTCATTATCCATCAGTAAAAAAAGCAGCTATGCTATCTCCAACAATCTCGGTGGACTAATGATATGGGCCCTTGGTTATGATTATGTTGATGGAGATCAAAAACTTATTCAGTCAATGAAATATAATTACCTAGGTGTTTCCGCTGGATTAAATCCAGATAAATATTCTATAGATATAGTCAACTATCCTAATCCATTCAATTCACAGACTAATTTTAAATATGATGTAGATATTGATGCAGATGTCAGTCTTGTTATTTACGACTTAAAAGGTTCTGTCATTAAGACCCTAGTTAGTGAATATCAAATGAGTGGTCCTAGGATCGTACCATGGAATGGTACCACGGACTCAGGAAAGATCATCAGCGCGGGTGTCTATCTATATAGATTCAATTATGGACAGCGGTCGCAAACAAAAAAAATGATTTTTCTCAAATAATTACTTTCCAACCTTAGCTTTAATTATTACTGGAAGATGATCCGAAATATGATTTCCATTTCTTAGTCTCAAATCTAGATGCTGATGGGAAAGTATCTCCA
>CAJVZI010000120.1 GCA_913020665.1 uncultured bacterium
AATTCGGCAAGAAATAGACCTGCAAAAAGTGTATCTATGGCCGAAGCAAATGCTGCAGTAGAGGGCGTTATGCATCGACTAAAGCCAAAAGCACAATCTTTGTGTAATTACCTAGCAGAAAGAAGCTCTGCATCATGCAAGAATTGGCAAGTGACCGTTGAAGATAATAACGAGTTCAATGCCTATGCAACTGGTTCTAACGAGATAGTAATTTACAAAGGAATAATTGAACAAACATACTTTATAGATGAGGTGGCTCTAGTTCTAGCGCATGAACTTAGTCACCACATTCTTAACCATATCAATGAAAGTGGAACTAATACTTTAGTAGGGAAACTAGTCGGGGCTATGTTAGGGGCTGCTATAGCAGCATATGCTCTCGGAGATGTGAGTTGTAATCCTCAATTTGAAGACTGCAATCAAGTAACAGATGTCATTGGTGATACCGTAGAGACGGGAGCCAATGCTGGGGGATACATTGCCAACCAAACTTATTCTGTAGCACAGGAATCTGAAGCAGATCTTATTGCAGCTTACATTTTATTCGATGCTAACTTTGACTTAAAAAAAGCGAGAGAAGTAATCTTACATTTGGCAGCAGAAAATGAAGCTATATCAATACCCATTTGAGAATTTTCAGCTGTAGGAGCAAATGTTTCAATTATCTTTGTACCTCCCCCCTTTGCTGCTGAAGCAATAATTGAATCAAGTTATGCAGGTATAGAAACCATTGTGTGTATCACTGAAGGTATACCAGTACATGACATGATTAAGGTCAAACAAATTATAAAAAGAAATCAAACAAAATTAATTGGGCCGAATTGCCCAGGTATTATCACAGTAGATGAATGTAAACTTGGAATTATGCCAGGGTTTATATGCAAAAAAGGAAACATTGGAGTTGTTTCTAAATCAGGAACCCTTACATATGAGGCCATAGATCAGCTTGTAAATGCAGGACTTGGCCAAACCACTGCTATTGGTATTGGTGGGGACCCAATCATTGGCACTACAATGAAAGACTGTCTAAAACTTTTTGAAGATGATTCAGAAACAGATGGCGTTGTAATCATTGGAGAGATTGGTGGTCAAATGGAAATAGAAGCAGCTCATTGGGCAAAGAAAAATATGTCGAAACCAATAGCTGGTTTCATCGCCGGTCAAACCGCACCTCCGGGAAAAAGAATGGGACATGCTGGTGCGATTGTTTCAGGTGGAAATGATACGGCTGAGGCAAAAGTCAAGGTATTGAAAGAGTGCGGGATATCTGTATCAGAGTCAGTTGCCGATATTGGGTCAATAATGAAATCTTTAATGAACTAAAAATAAGTAGGAAAACATGAATAACAGAACTTTTGCAATTATCAAGCCAGATGCAGTAAAAAATGGTAATACTGGAAAAATATATGATCGAATACTTAAAGCAGATTTTAAAATATTATGCGCAAAACTGCTTCGTATGACAGTAGGTCAAGCTGAGGGCTTTTATGCTATTCACAAAGAGCGACCATTCTTCAATGAATTAACTGAATTTATGTCATCAGGTGCATGTATGGTTTTAGCTTTAGAAAAGGATGATGCAGTGAATGAATGGAGAAAAACAATAGGTGCTACAAACCCAGATGACGCAGATTTAGGTACAATAAGAAAAGATTTTGCTACAAATGTACAAGAAAATGCAGTCCATGGTTCAGATTCTAATGAAAATGCAGAAAAAGAGATTGGATTTTTCTTCTCGCAGAGTGAACTTATAGCTAACAAATAAAAATTCATTAAAATGAAAAAAACAATAAATCTCTTTCTTTTGATACTTTTTATCTCATGTGGTGGTAAAGGTGTTGAGGGTAATGTTGGCCAAATAATTTCCATATCTGCTGAAGAAAATTTAGAAGAGCCAGATACTGATTATAATTGGATCATTATCAATCAACCAGATGGAAGCCTTTTAAGTCCCAAGGACCTAAAATATAATAATAATGGTCAGGAGATGGTCTTTTCTCCTGATTATCCAGGCGATTATACTTTTGAAGTATCAATAACAAAATTTGGTGATGAGTTATCTTCCCAATCCTTCTTTTTCTCAATATCTGACCCTGAAAATTTAGAATCTAGTGAAGCGTTTTTAAAGGCGAATAAAAGCAAAGAAGGTATAAAGGTTCTTGCTAGTGGCCTACAATATAAAGTAACTAAACAAGGTGTTGGCCGCACCCCTAAAGCTACTGATACAGTTGTGGTTCACTATAAAGGAACCCTACTTGATGGCACTGAATTTGATAGTTCGTATAAACGAAATCAACCTGCTGAATTTAAAGTTACTCAAGTTATTAAAGGATGGACAGAAGCACTGCAAAAAATGAATGTAGGCAGTAAATGGACCTTATACATTCCACCAAATCTAGCTTATGGAACACAAGGCGCAGGTCGATTAATTGGCCCTAACCAAGCTCTTATTTTTGACGTTGAATTAATACGCATTAAATAACTTTTTATTCTTTACGTATATAACAACCTGTTTATACACGTATCGTAAATCACAATATATTGTGATTTAAATATGGTGGATGCGTGAACACCTAACGTAGTTAGCTCTTAGAAATTTGTATGGCTCTAGTAACCGAAGCCTTAATGTTTATCGCTTTATTTTTCGTCTTCTTTATCTTTTTCAATAATCTGTTTCATTTTCTTGATCGAACGTTTGTAAATTCGTGATGCTTGGGACTCTGATAAATTAATA
>CAJVZI010000121.1 GCA_913020665.1 uncultured bacterium
TCTTGGTATTTCCATCCTATATCTTCATTGCCATCAAACCATGTAAAGCCCCCATCAGCAGCGATGTATGGAGCCTGCGCAAGGACCCATTTCACATCATCTAATTCCCATGCATTTACAACTGGTTCCATTGAGGAAACATTTCCTGTCCATCCATGAAGAGCGATCAAAACTTTTCCTGGACTTTCTGAATTAGAAAATGAACGTACGATCATTTATTCATATATACTACAGCAGCAATCATCAACAATGACCGCTTCTGAGAATTCTGAGCCGTCCATTTTAAAGCGAATACATTTACCAATATTCACAGATACATTGATCTCTGCAAGACCCGCAACATCTTCAATGGTTACTTCTTTGTATAGATATCCATCAAGTAATCCCCCTCCACATTCATTGCAGTCAGGATTGTTGGTACTAGATTCACAATTCAATAGAAGAAAAGGTACTAGAAATATTGCGAATAGATATTTCATGATCTTTATCTTAAGAACCGGGCTTTCTATTCTCTTCATAATTTTTCATCCTTTCTTTAAAATCCATTAGATCTTTTGCCTGTAGCAATGGACTCATTTTAATATTCTCTTTGAGCAAAATGGTAGAGCTTTCTCCATAATCATGACCTGGGTAGATTCGAATGTTATGAGGCAAAGTTAATATCTTATTATAAACAGAATCATACAGATCCTTAATGTCACTCTTATCACTTTTCACACGGCCTGTTCGTCCAACAAACATAGTATCTCCAGTGAATAAAACGGGATCGATCATATAGCAAATGGAATCGTAGTAATGGCCCGGTGTATAGATAACTAAAAAAGTAAGTTCACCAACCTTTATGACCTCGCCATCGCGAATATTTTTATAACGTTGGTAATGATTAATAGATGATTCAGAGTGACCAATAATTACCATATTTGGATAATGGCGGATGTATTGGTCAAGGAAAGCGATGTGGTCTTGATGGCCATGAGTTATCATCACTGCTAAAGGTTCATGATTGATGTACGGTGATAATTGACTCAAGTCTACTGCTGCATCTATTAGAACTTGAGCACCAGTTCTACTACAATTGATCAAATAAGTAAGATTGTTATCGTATCCTCCTATAAATGAACGAATTGAATAATCAGTATTAGGATTCATGAATTATTACCGAGGTTGTATTAAAATTCTTTAATTTCTACATATTGAACATACCAATAATGCATCATTAATCAATTGTTCATTTATTATTGCTCTCAGCATATGGAAAAAAAACAAATAGCGTGGTATCTTATTTTCGGTGGCATTGCGATATTCATATTATCATTCGTTACCACGATCTTATCCTTTATATCTAGTCATCCTTTTTTAGGATTTGCCTGTATTTTAATAGGCGTTGGTATATTCCTTCTTTCATATGCAGAATAGTAGATATTCACTTTTTATTAGCCTAATAACCTAGATAAGGAAAACTATGATGAAATATTTTTTTACATCACTTATAGCATTATTATTAATTGCTTGTGGATCAGAACCTCAACGGAAGTCAGTTTCTACACTATCCACATTTATGGATTCAACCAGCTATTCATTAGGAGCAGACCTTGGTGAGAATCTCAAGCGTCAGCAGGTAGAAATAGATTATGATGTTTTTATGGCTGGGCTCATGGATGGGATGGAAACAGAAATGGTAAAGTTAGATCAGGGCCAGAGACGAGCAGTCATGGCCTCACTGCAAAAGAGCATTCGAGAAAAGTCCCAAAAAGAGGGTGAAGCAAATCTAATACTTGCAGAAGAGTTCCTTGCAAATAATAGAAAACAGAATGCTGATATAAAAGAAACACCAACAGGATTACAGTATAGGGTACTTAAAGAAGGCGATGGTGCAAGTCCAAGCAAGACCGATAGAGTAAAGGTGCACTATGTAGGAAAGCTCATGGATGGTTCTGAGTTTGATAGTTCAATAGAAAGGGGCGAGCCTACTGAGTTTGGACTGAATCAAGTAATAAAGGGTTGGACAGAAGGGTTACAGCTTATGAAAGTCGGTGCTAAATATGAATTCTTTATCCATCCAAAAATTGCATATGGTCAGAGAGCGAGACCAAAAATTCCTGCGAACAGTGTTCTTATCTTCGAAGTAGAATTATTGGATATTGTTACAAAAAAATAAAGAGTTATTAGCAATTTGCTTGATTTTAAGACAGAGGTATATCCATTAATTCTGAAAAAATTAGCTGAAAAAAGACGTTATTTTACCAAGACTGAAAATGAACCGAATTTTGTAAAATTAGATGGTGATACAGTAATGGTTCGCACTATCAAAAGTAAGCCTAATTATGAAAAAATTCCCTACGAATTTTTTGAGAAGACATGGGATATTTTAAAAAGTAAAGGTAGAGTAAAGCAAAGTGACTTGAGCAAAGTTCATCATGTCAAGCGATCAGCGTTTATGCTTATTGCCTTTGATTTGCTTGATGAGGTCCAATACAAGGATTTCAATAATTCTTTAGTGCTTAAAAATTGGTCAACTCTAAAAAAATAGACCCTGCTCATTATAGTACCCCGGACAGGATTCGAACCTGTGACCCACAGCTTAGAAGGCTGTTGCTCT
>CAJVZI010000122.1 GCA_913020665.1 uncultured bacterium
GAGGAGAGAGATTTAACATTAGTTGAATTTATAAATGCAGATTTGGTTTTTGCTACTGGGACGAATGGTGAAATTACGCCTGTAACAGAAATGGAAGGCAGAGAAATAAGATGTGATCATGATTTTTTAGAAAAAATAAAAAATCTTTTTGAGGCTAAGCTCCCTTCTCTTTGTGAACCTCTGTAGTTTTATTATAGTGATCCCAAAGAACTATTCCTAATGAGACCGTAATATTAAAAGAATGTTTAGTCCCAAATTGTGGGATTTCAATAGCAAGGTCCGCGCACTTTAAAGAATCTTCTGATACCCCAAAAACTTCATTACCAAATACGAAAGCAAATTTTTCATCAGACTTAGGATTAAAATATTTAAGATCAATGCTTTCATTTGTCTGTTCAACAAGAGCTATTTTCCATCCATTGTCTTTTAATTCCTTTTCAATTTTTGATATTGAAGATACATACTCCCATTCTATAGATTCTGTGGCGCCAAGAGCTGTTCTATCTATATCTTTATTTGGGGGGGACCCAGTTATTCCGACAAGATAAATTTTTTTGATAAGAAAAGCGTCAGACGTCCTAAAACAAGATCCTACATTATTTAAGCTTCTTAAATTATCTAGAATAACAATAACCTCTCTCTTCTTCTTTTTTTTGAATTGACTAATTTCAATTCTTTTTAAATCTTCAATTTTAGTTTTTTTCAATCGCTTGTTTTTCTTTATTGACTTGACAATCTAAGAACAAATTATTTTATTTGAAAAAAATATAATTATGAAAAAAACATTATCCCTTATTTGTTTATTATTAATAGCCTTTAGCTGTACTGATAGCGACTCAGTTAATACCGAATCTGAAATTATTCCAGATAGAAATGTATATGTTGCCGGATATATTACAGATGCTTCAGGTAACAGTACTGCTTGTTACTGGCTAAATGGAAAAAGAGTAGACCTTGGTCCAGGTCAGCTTGAAGATATTGTTGTGAGTGATGGAAAAGTATATGCTGTAGGTTGGACTTTTGGTGCATCTGCCTCTTACTGGATTGACAATGAATCATTTGATTTAGAGGGAAGTGGTGCAGAGGCTTATTCTATTGCGGTTCATGATGGAGACGTGTATACTGCTGGTAGAGACGATGGAGCGTGTTACTGGAAAAATACAACAAAAAATAAATTATCAGGTGGAGATTCATCAGGATATGGTATAGCAATCAAAGATAATGGTGATGTATTTATTGGAGGTTATTATATGAATAATCATCATTACATTATTCCTGCTAGATGGAAAAACGGAAACAGAACTAACTTAAGTAGACCCTCAGGAGGAGATGGTGAAGTTCAAGATGTAAAAATTTATAATGGCACACCATATTTCTTTGGTATGAGTATGGCACCTAACAGTATGCTTGGATATCTACCTAAAGCATCATATTGGCAGGGAAATTCAAGGAATGATATGCCTAATGGAGGGGGATGGCAAAAAGGTATTTATGGCGGTGAAAGCTATGGTGGTTTTGTGGACGGAACTGGTGTTTATGTTGCCGGTAAGATAGACTGGATTGGTGAGGTTGATGAAGATGGTAATGATATCCCTGAAACTGGAGGGACATATGCACACTATTGGCATAATGGAACAAAAGTTGATCTTTTAGGCGGAGTATTTAATGATATGTGGGTAAGTACAGCATATGATGTTGCTGCCACTGATGGATATGTTATAGTTGCAGGCGATGTAGCAACAGCAAATCAAACTCAAGTTCCTGCAATCTGGGTAAATGATGCTTTGACAAAGTTAGAAGGAGATAATACTCATGGCGTAGCAAAAGCAATATTTATAGAATAATAACTAGTTTCTTTTAATTAAAGACATTCCACTTCTTCTACCTTCATTTTCTAATAGGATAAAGTAAAGACCATTACTTAGATGAGTTCCATCATACCTAAATTCATGTACACCATGTTTAAGTTTTTTGTTCACAATCTCTTTTATATCTCTTCCGCTAGAATCAACAATTTTTAACAGAGTATCTCCACGTTTAATGTCAATTTTTATATTCAAATTATTCTGAAAAGGATTAGGGTATGCCTCTATTCTTTTAGACATTGGATGTGGTTCTTCTGTGCTGGTTCTGGTTCCAACAAGAATTGGAATATATTTAAAGTCCTCATACAAAATGGATCTTATGGTAGTCTCTTCAGTACCAAACCAATCCATGAGAATGGATCCATAAACCGATCTAAAATCATGTTCGTATTCTATATTGTCTATATATTCTAGAGAAGGCAAAGATCCTATAGGGTTAGGGTTAACAAAGGGGCTCATAAAAAACATTGGAGCAGCTTCCCCATGATCTGTTCCATAAGACTTATTTTGGAAAACTCTTCTTCCAAATTCAGAGTATGTCATGGTTAATACTCTTTCTTCAAG
>CAJVZI010000123.1 GCA_913020665.1 uncultured bacterium
ACCTTTATGATCAATATCTAAAAGATCCTGATTCCTTAGAGCCTAGTTGGAAAGCCTTTTTTCAGGGATACGACTTTGCTAACAGCGACTTTCTTAAAGATGAAATTCTTGATGGGATAAGTCCTCAAATTCCCGATCATGTTCAAAAAGAATTTAAGGTTATTAATCTAATTAACGGATATAGGTCAAGGGGACATTTATTTACAAATACCAATCCTGTAAGAGAGAGGAGAACTTATACGCCTAGTCTTTCAATTGATAATTTTGGTCTAAACGAGGATGATTTAAGCACTACATTTAACGCAGGTGAAATAATTGGGTTAGGGCCACAACCATTAAGTATAATTATTTCACACCTTGAAGATATTTACTGTGAAAGTATTGGTGTTGAATATATGTACATTAGAAAACCCGAAATCATTTCATGGATTCAGAAAAAACTTAACATTAATAATAATCAACCAAAGTTTTCTGCCTTTCAAAAGAAAAAATTAATGACAAAACTTGTTGAAGCAGTTTCTTTTGAAAATTTTCTTCATACGAAGTATGTGGGTCAAAAAAGATTTTCATTAGAGGGAGGCGAATCATTAATTCCAGCTTTAGATATTTTAATTGAAGAAGCAGCTAACAAAGGAGTTGAAGAATTTGTAATGGGTATGGCTCATAGGGGAAGGCTAAGTACACTTGTAAATATTTTTGGTAAATCAGCAAAAAGTGTTTTTAGTGAATTTGAAGGTAAAGATTATGAAGAGAAAATTTTTGATGGAGATGTAAAATACCACCTTGGATGGACTAGCCAAAGAGTAACTGAAAACAATAAACAAATAAATTTAAATATTGCTCCGAATCCTTCACACCTAGAAACGGTTGGTTCTATTGTTCAAGGTATTTCCAGATCTAAACTTGATAAGTATTTCAAAAATGACTCTAACAAGGTACTTCCGATTATTGTTCATGGTGATGCAGCAATCGCAGGCCAAGGATTAGTTTATGAATTAGTTCAAATGGCCAGATTGGAAGGATATCAAACAGGCGGTACAATTCATATTGTTGTAAATAATCAAATTGGTTTTACAACTAATTACTTAGATGGCAGATCAAGCACCTATTGTACTGATGTTGGAAAAGTTACTCTTTCACCAGTTTTACATGTTAATGCAGATGATGTGGAGGCTGTTGTTCATGCTATATTATTTGCATTAGACTTTAGACTACAGTTTAAAAGAGATGTATTTATAGATTTATTAGGATATAGAAAATACGGTCATAATGAAGGGGATGAACCTAGATTTACTCAGCCTAAGCTTTATAAGCTGATCTCAAAACATCCAAATCCTAAAAATATATACGCTTCTAAATTGATAGCCGAGTCATTAATGACTGATGAAGAAATTAAAAAAGTAGAATCCGATTATAGGCTTAAACTAGAAGATCAATTGCAGGACTCGAAGAAGAGTGACAAAACAAGAATTACTGATTTCATGAATGATGAATGGTCTGATTTTGAGAGGGTTGATCAGAGAACAATGATAAAACCGGTTGATACTACATATCCGAGAATTAAATTAGATAAAATAGCTGAAAGAATTTCAAATTTACCATCTGATAAAAAGTTTATAAACAAAATAAAAAAACTTATAAATAACAGACAGGTAATGTATGATAATGATATGCTCGATTGGTCTATGGCTGAGCATTTGGCATACGGAAGTTTATTAGAGGAAGGCTATAATGTCAGAATTTCAGGTCAAGATGTAGAGAGAGGAACCTTTTCTCATAGGCATGCAATAGTTAAGGTTGAGGAGAGTGAAGAGGAGATATCTCTTTTAAATTATATAGACAATAAACAAGGTAAGTTTACCATTTATAATTCCTTACTATCTGAATATGGAGTCCTTGGTTTTGAATATGGATATGCAATGGCAGATCCAAAGTCTTTAACAATATGGGAGGCTCAATTTGGAGATTTTAGTAACGGAGCTCAAATTATAATTGATCAATATCTTTTTTCTGGTGAGGATAAATGGAAGACTCAAAATGGTCTAGTGTTATTTCTGCCTCATGGCTATGAGGGTCAAGGAGCTGAACACTCATCTGCAAGAATGGAAAGGTACTTACAATTATGTGCAAAGGACAATGTTTTTGTAGCAAATTGTACAACTCCTGCAAATATGTTTCATATTCTTAGGAGGCAACTTAAGGCAAAATATAGAAAACCATTAGTAATCTTTACTCCAAAAAGTTTGCTACGTCACCCAAAGGTTCACTCATCAGTTGATGAATTTGTAAACGGAGAGTTTAATTTTTTAATTGATGATAATATTGTTGTTC
>CAJVZI010000124.1 GCA_913020665.1 uncultured bacterium
ATTAATGATATTATGACTACGTGGTAGGGAGGAACTATTAAATGAAAACTGTTACAATAAATAGATTAAATAAATATGTTGATAAGGAAGTTGAGATAAAAGGCTGGGTATATAATAGACGAAGTGTAGGGAAAATTTGGTTCTTGATATTGAGAGATGGAACAGGACTATTACAGTGTGTTGTTGTTGATGGGGAGTGTGATAAAAATACATTCAATCTAGAACAAGAATTAAATCAAGAAGATTCCGTTATTGTAAAGGGTAAAGTAAAAAAAGAGCCTCGCGCTATTGGTGGATATGAATTAGGCGTGAGTGAGGTATGTGTGATTAATCATACAACAGAAGAATATCCAATATCAAAAAAAGATCATGGAGCTGATTTTTTAATGTCAAATAGACATCTATGGTTGAGATCAAAGAGGCAGAACTCCATAATGAGGGTTCGACATCAAATTGTGAAAGCTATACGTGATTATTTTGATGATAATGGGTTTACCCTAATTGACTCGCCGATTTTTACTGGTAATTCAGTTGAGGGGACCACAACACTCTTTGGGGTTGATTATTTTGAGCGTTCTGCATATTTGACTCAGAGTGGTCAGTTATATCAAGAAGCTGGCGCAACAGCATTTGGAAAAACATATTGCTTTGGACCATGTTTTCGGGCTGAAAAATCAAAAACGCGTCGTCATCTTACAGAGTTCTGGATGGTTGAGCCTGAAATGGCTTTCGTTGAGCTTGATGAAAATATGACTTGGGCAGAAAATTTAGTTGGATTTATTATTCAAAGAGTTTTAGATAATTGTTTAATTGAGTTAGAAGTTTTAGAAAGAGATATCTCATTACTTGAAAATATTATACCACCTTTTCCAAGAATTACATATGATGAAGCATCAAAAATTCTTAAAGATAATGGAAGCGAATTTAAATATGGTAATGATTTTGGTGCACCAGATGAAACTATACTTTCAGAGCAATTTGATAAGCCTGTTATGATTCATCGCTGGCCAGCAAATATTAAACCTTTTTATATGAAAAGAGATGAGCATGATCACGAATTAGCATTAGGTGTAGATATGATTGCGCCTGAGGGGTATGGCGAAATAATAGGTGGTGGTCAGAGAGAAGATGATATCGATATATTGACCAATAGTATCATGCATCACGATCTACCATTGGAACCATTTAAATGGTTCCTAGATCTTCGTAAATATGGTTCTGTTCCTCATTCAGGATTTGGTCTTGGATTAGAGCGTGTGGTAGCATGGATTTGTGGAACTAAACATATTAGAGAAACAATTCCTTTTCCTAGAACAATGGCTAGGCTTGAGCCTTAATGGATTATAGAGCAAGGATATCTGTTTTTGGTGGCCGTAAGATTTCAAATGAAAACTATAATAATGCCTATAATCTAGGAAGGCTATTAAATAAAAATAAATATCTTGTTTATTGTGGCGGTGGAGAGGGAGTTATGGAAGCTGTAGCAAAAGGTATCCAAGAAAGCGGTGGGCAATGTATCGGAATTTTGAAAGGGCTATCCACTGATGAAATGAACTCATACATAGATATTCCTATCGTAACCAATATGTGTATCACAAGAAATGCACTTTTAGCTTATAGCTGTGATGCCGCGGTTGCAATAAGCGGACAATATGGTACCCTGAGCGAAATAGCATATGCACTTCAACTAGAAAAATCTGTCATAGGATTAGGGACATGGGAAATAGATGGGGTGATAAATGCAAGCGATGAGGAAGAAATAATTAAAAAACTGAATGAGACATTTAAAAAATAATAAAGCATGAGAATGTTGAAAGCCAAAGTATATGGTAAGGTTCAAGGTGTCTGGTTCAGAAAGTATACTCTAGACTGTGCACATCGTTTTGGCTTGGTTGGTACGGTAAAAAACTTAGATGATGGTACTGTACTTGTACATGCTATAGGGCAGAACCTTGAAGAGTTTAAAAAATATTTGAAGATTGGGTCTCCTGGATCCGATGTTGAAAATATAGATTTTTCATGGCAAAATTCCGTAGTGGAATTTTCAGAGTTCAAGATAGAGTATTAATGAAAATTGCACTTTGTCAAATTAATCCCACTTTGGGCTCATTTGCTTCTAATCAAAAACTAATCGAAAAGAATTATCATACAGCATTAGAAAATGGTGCTGACCTAGTCGTATTTCCTGAAAT
>CAJVZI010000125.1 GCA_913020665.1 uncultured bacterium
TCTCAGATTTAATACCCATTACAATACCAATATCAAGAGAAGATTTTGTGTCACTAGCAATTAAACTTTCTGGATATTTAGGTGTAATTTCATTTAATTTAAACGCTCCATCTGAAATTGATTTGATTCTAATATTTATACCTGGTGATATTCCCCCAGCTTTATAATTATTATTACTGGTTTTGATGTCATATGTAATACAAGTACCCATATCTATAACCAAAACATTCTCTGCTGGAAAATCATAATATGCTGCAGCCATCAATGCGAGCCTATCATCTCCAACATCTGTTAGTTTATATGGGCAATTAAAAGGTATTCTTATTTCATTTGAAAAAGAATAAAAAGATGTATTTTCAATTAAAATATTTTTAAGCTTTTCATTATTCGTTGAGACATTGGATAATGCAGAGTTTTGAATTTTATATTCATTAATTATATCTAAAATTTTATCAGTATCTAATTCAACAAATCTAAAATCTTGAATGATTTTTCTATTTCTAGATATAGCTATTTTAGCAGAACTGTTTCCAATATCTATGAGTAGATTCATCATTTAAGGTGTAAAAGTAAACAAGTTTTTTTCAAACTTTAAATTTATAGTTAAAACGTTTATATTTGCTCTTGCAATTTTCAAAGGTACCTTAGCTCAGTTGGTAGAGCAAAGGACTGAAAATCCTTGTGTCCGCAGTTCGATTCTGCGAGGTACCACAAAAACCTCCTCACTCAGGAGGTTTTTTTATATATTTAAGAAAAATTAATCAATATGAAAAAAGTTATATTATTTTTTGTCACAATTTTTTTGATCTCATGCCAAACAGCAGTGGTTGAAAAAGTTGATAATAATGGAGAACCTGAGGGCCCTCACACTTCAGTCGAATGGAAAATTTGGGCATACAGTACTGCAGCTCCTTCATTTATTGCAGATGAGTGCACTGTTGTTGACGTAGACGGAACAGTCCTAAGAGAAGGTACAAACGGTTGGACAGCTATGGCTGCAAATCCAAGAGGTCCTGCTGATCCTGAAAACGGCTGGGCAGACCCTCACGAAGCAATGCCAATGGTTGGCGATGCTCAATCAATGAAGTGGGCTATGGCATATATGTCTGGTCAAACACCTGAATTAGATCACGATGGATACTCTTACATGTTCCACGGTGATATGGGTGAGGATAATACAAAACACTTTGTTCTAAACAAAGAAGATGCTGCTGAAGGACAGTGGATAGAATCTGGAGCACACATCATGTTATTTCCAAAGGACCCTTCGAGCTTAGATGGTTTTACTACTGATTTTAACTCTGGTGGACCATATGTTATGTTCAAAGGAACAGGATATGATCATTTAATGATTCCTGTAGAAGGTTATTACGATTACCAAGCAAAAAAATAAAATTGTAAATAGTTAATAAAAAAGCCGCTACAAGCGGCTTTTTTTATGTTAATAGATTACCATCATCATCCCATTCAGCAGTGATGTTCCTTTTAGATTGATCAACAAATTTATCTAACCATTCTTTATCGTATTCTAATCCATATTGATCTAATACGTCCTGTGGAACACCATCCCAGACATTCGGGAAATTTCCTTTGTAACCTAACTCCCTTATCCCAACTTCAGCAGTAAAATATCCAGTCATAGTCAGATTTCTAACTAGATTAAACCATTGTACTGGTTCAGGTAAATCATTCATATTATCGTTAGGATCGTAATATGCTATTTCATCAAGAATCTCTTTTTGACTTGGCTCATCTAAATCAATGAAGAGATTGTCGAACCTGGTTTGACTTTCATTGTCAATCCACACTAAACCATTTCTTAAAGGATCTTGATAAGATGGAATATCTTTAGCCATGAATTCAATTAGTTGAACAACCTCAGCATCTCTTATAGATCCAAATTCGTTAGGTGGAAGAATTAAATTACAAAGCTTGTCGAGTGTTAATAATTCATCATTGGTAAAAAACTTTTGAGCAAATAGTTTATCATCATAAAGAGTTTCTTCGGGTGTTC